>NZ_JBHVEU010000002.1:0-65529 GCF_042802075.1 Kitasatospora sp. NPDC057518 | reverse complement strand
GACCTGGCTGGACGCGGCCGTCGCCGACGGCGCGATCACCGTGGACAACCCGGCGGCCGGCGGCTCCGTGTCGCTGCGCGCCGAGGTCGGCCGCTGGCTCGCCGGGCGCGGCGCCGAACGCGTCGTCCTCGCCGCCGGCGAACCGCTGACCGGCGACGTCGCCCGGCTCGCCGCCGACGTCGCCGCCTCCGGCGCCGCCCTGTCCATCGCCGCCTGCGACACCACCCGGCGCGCCGAACTCGGCGGCCTGCTACGGCAGATCACCGCCGACGGCGGCCCCGCCCTGCGCGGCGTCGTGCACGCCGTCGGCGCCGGACAGGCCACCGCCGTCGCCGACACCACGGCACGGGAACTCGCCGACGTCGCCGGCGCCCGGTCGGCCGGCGCCCGCTGGCTCGACGAACTGACCGCCGACCTCGACCTGGACGACTTCGTCCTGTTCTCCTCCGTCGCCGCGACCTGGGGCAGCGCCCTGGTGCCCGGCTACGCCACGGGCAGCGCCTTCGTCGACGCCCTCGCCGAGCAGCGCCGCGCCCGCGGACAGGTCGCCACCTCGGTCGCCTGGGGCCCCTGGGCCGACGGCGGCGCCGGCGCCCGGTCCTCCGTCCGGCACGGCCTGGGCGTCCTGGACCCGGGCACCGCCGTCCGGGCGCTCGGCCAGGCCATGGACGGACGCGACGCGCTCGTCACCATCGCCGACGTGGACTGGCGGACCTTCGCGCCCGCCTTCACCCTGCACCGCCCGAGCCCGCTCCTCGCCGACCTGCCGGAAGCGGCCGCCCCGGCGGCCGAACCGGCCGGCCCGGCCGACGGCGGCACGGCACCCGAGTTCGCCCGCACCGTCCTCGCCCTGCCCGCCGCCCGCCGGCCGGCCGCGGTGACGGACCTGGTGCGCGCCCAGGCGGCCCTGGTGCTGTCGCACGGGAGCACCGCCGACATCGACGCCGAACGCGCCTTCCGGGACCTCGGCTTCGACTCCCTGACCGCCATCGAACTGCGCGACCGGCTCGCCGCCGCCACCGGCGTCACCCTGCCCTCCACCGTCGTCTTCGAGTACCCGACGTCCGCCGCCCTCGCCGCGCACCTGCTGCGCGAGCTCGGCGCCGGCCCGGACTCCGTACGCACCCAACTCGACCGGCTGGACGCCTCGTTGTCGGGCCTGCTGGACCGGCTCGGCGAGGACGGCGACGGGACGGACGGGGACGAGGAGGCCGTCGCGGCGCAGCTCGCCGCACTGAGCGCCAAGTGGCAACGACTCCAGCGCCGCGCCGGCGGCCCCGCCACCGGCGGCGGCAACGGCGCCGGCACCGCCGCCGGCCAGGACGTCTCCGAGCGCCTCGCCGCCGCGGACGACGACGAGGTCTTCGACCTCCTGGGCAAGGAGTTCGGCATCGAATGACCGTACCGCCGACCCTCCCGCGGGCCGCCCGAGCGCTGCCCAGACCGAGTACCCACAGCCCGAGCACCCCGAGGTGGAACGCGTGAGCGAGGACAAGCTCCGGTACTTCCTGAAGCGCGTCACGGCCGAGCTGCACGAGAGCCGCGAGCGCGTCCGCGAGTTGGAGACCGTGACCGGCGAGCCCATCGCCGTCGTCGGCATGGGCTGCCGCTACCCGGGCGGCGTGCGCACGCCGGACGAGCTCTGGAACCTGGTCGCCACCGGCACCGACGCGGTCGGCGACTTCCCCGCCGACCGCGGCTGGGACCCGGGCGAGGCGGCCGCCCACGGCTACGAGACCCGCGGCGGCTTCCTCCCCGACGCGGCCGAGTTCGACCCCGGCTTCTTCGGCATCAGCCCGCGCGAGGCCCTCGCGATGGACCCCCAGCAGCGCCTCGTGATGGAGGTCGCCTGGGAGGCCCTGGAGCACGCCGGACTCGACCCGCGCGCCCTGCGCGGCTCGCACACCGGCGTGTTCGTCGGCGCCAGCGCGTCCGGCTACGACTGGTACGCGCGCGAACACGGCCACGACGAGGGCCACCTGGTCACCGGCAGCGCGATCAGCGTGCTCTCCGGCCGGGTCTCCTACACCCTGGGCCTGAACGGGCCCGCCGTGACCGTCGACACGGCCTGCTCCTCCTCGCTGGCCGCCGTCCACCTGGCGGCCCGCTCGCTGCGCACGGGCGAGTGCTCGCTCGCCCTCGCCGGCGGCGTGATGGTGATGTCCACCCCGGTGATGTTCGCCGACTTCGCCCGCCAGCAGGGCCTCGCCTCCGACGGACGCTGCAAGCCGTTCTCGGAGGACGCCGACGGCACCGGCTGGGGCGAGGGCGCCGGACTCGTCCTGCTGGAGCGCCTGTCCGACGCCCGCCGCAACGGCCACCGCGTCCTGGCGGTCATCCGCGGCAGCGCGATGAACCAGGACGGCGCGTCGAACGGCCTGACGGCGCCCAGCGCGCCCGCACAGCGCCGGGTCATCCGGGCCGCCCTCGCCGACGCCCGCCTGACGGCCTCCGAGGTCGACGCGGTCGAGGCGCACGGGACGGGCACGGAGCTGGGCGACCCGATCGAGGCCGGCGCCCTGCTGGCCACCTACGGACAGGGCCGCGACGAGGACCGGCCGCTGTGGCTCGGCTCGCTCAAGTCCAACATCGGCCACGCCCAGCAGGCCGCCGGCGTCGGCGGCGTGATGAAGATGGTGCTCGCCCTGCGGCACGGCACCCTGCCCAGGACCCTGCACGCCGGGGAGCCGACCTCGCACGTCGACTGGGCCTCGGGGAACGTCCGGCTGCTCCAGGAACCGGTGGAGTGGCCGGCGGGCGAGCGGGTGCGCCGAGCAGGTGTGTCGGCGTTCGGCGCGAGCGGGACGAACGTCCACGTGATCCTGGAGGAGGCGCCCGCGCCGACGGCCGGGGAGCCGGCGGTGAACGAGGAGCCGACGCCGGACGAGGAGCGCCCGGCGCCCGTCCTGCCGACGGCGGCGTCGGCCTGGGTGGTGTCGGGCCGCAACGCGACCGCGCTGGCCGGTCAGGCGGGCCGGCTGCGCGAGCACGTGGTGGCACGGCCGGAGCTGCCGGTGGGCGACGTCGCGTGGTCGCTGGCCACGACGCGGTCGGCCTTCGAGCGGCGCGCGGTGGTGCTGGGCGGCGAGCGGAGTGAGCTCGCGGCGGGTCTCGCGGCGGTGGCCACGGGACAGCCCGCGGCGGGTGTGGTGACCGGGTCGGTGGCCTCCGGCGGCGCCGGGCGGACGGTCTTCGTCTTCCCGGGGCAGGGGAGCCAGTGGGTCGGGATGGGGCGTGAGCTGGCCGCTTCGTCGCCGGTGTTCGCGGCGCGGCTGGCCGAGTGTGCTGCGGCCCTGGCGCCTTATGTGGACTGGCAGTTGGACGATGTGCTGGCGGGCCTTCACGGCTTCGAGGCTGCCGATGTCGTGCAGCCCGCGCTGTGGGCCGTGATGGTGTCGCTCGCCGCTGTGTGGGAGGCGGCCGGTGTCGCACCGGACGCTGTGGTGGGTCACTCACAGGGTGAGATTGCCGCTGCGGCCGTCGCGGGGATCCTGTCCCTCGATGACGCCGCCAAGGTGGTGGCTCTGCGGAGCAAGACCCTGAAGGTGCTGGCCGGTCGTGGCGGGATGCTGTCGATCGCGGAGCCGGTGGAGGGCGTCCGTACCCGGATCGCGTCGTACGGCACCCGCCTTTCCGTCGCCGCCGTGAACGGCCCGTCGGCGACGGTGGTTTCCGGTGACGCCGACGCGCTGCGCGAACTCGCCGACTCCTGCGGGGAGTCCCCGCGCGCCCGGATGATCCCGGTGGACTACGCCTCGCACAGCGCGCACGTGGACGAGCTGCGCGAGGAGATCCTCGCCGTGCTCCAGGGCATCGCCCCCCGCGAGGTGCAGGTCCCGATGATCTCCGCGCTGACCGGTGAGTGGCTGTCCGGCCCGGAGCTGGATCCGGCGTACTGGTACGCCTCCCTGCGCGAGACGGTCGAGTTCGACCGTGCCGTACGGACCCTCGGCGAGGCCGGACACGGCGTGTTCCTGGAGGTCTCCCCGCACCCGGTGCTGACCCCGGCGATCGCCGACAGCCTGGAGGACCGCTCCCCGACCGTGGTGGGCACCCTGCGCCGCGA
Source organism: Kitasatospora sp. NPDC057518 (assembly GCF_042802075.1). NCBI lineage: Bacteria > Bacillati > Actinomycetota > Actinomycetes > Kitasatosporales > Streptomycetaceae > Kitasatospora > Kitasatospora sp. NPDC057518. Next base: position 61,463 of record NZ_JBHVEU010000002.1, on the reverse strand, counting down.
CGAGGGCGGCGCCGAGCGCCTGCTGGCCTCGCTCGCCGAGGCGTACACGGGCGGCGCGGCCGTCGACTGGGCGGCGGTGCTCGGCGGCGGGACGGCGGTCGAGCTGCCGACCTACGCCTTCCAGCGCCAGCGGTACTGGCCAGCGGCCCCGGCCCGGCCGGCGGGCGCGGCGGGCGTCGACGACTGGCGCTACCGGATCCGCTGGCAGCCCGCGGACGCGGACCCGGCCGCCGTACCGGCCCTGTCCGGCACCTGGCTGCTCGTCGGCGAGGGGGACGTGGCCGACGGGTGCGCCCGCACCCTGGCCGACCACGGCGCGCAGGTCGTCCGGACCGGCGTCGAGACCCTCGACCAGGCCGTCACCGGCCCCGTGTCTGGCGTGGTGTCCCTGCTGGCGCTGGAGGAGGGCCACGACCCGGCGTACCCGTGGATCCCGCGCGGCACCGCCGCGACGGTCGACCTCGTCCAGGCGCTGCGCCGGACCGGCGTCGACGCCCCGCTGTGGCTGCTGACCCGGGGCGCGGTGCAGACCGGACCGGACGAGGTGACGACCGCTCCCGTGCAGACCCAGCTGTGGGGCATGGGCCGCGTCATCGGCATGGAACTCCCAGACAGCTGGGGCGGGTTGGTCGACCTCCCGCCGGAGTTCGACGCGCGGACCGGCGCCCGGCTGGTCGCGGTCCTCGCGGACCGCACGGAGGACCAGGTCGCCCTGCGCCCCTCCGGCACGCTCGCCCGCCGCCTGGTGCGGGCCGAGCCACGGCCGGCCGGCCGCGCCCCCTGGCGGGCGCGCGGCACCGTGCTGCTGACCGGCGGCACCGGCTCGATCGGGGCCTGCGTCGCGCGCTGGCTCGCCGAGCGGGACACCCCGCGCGTCGTGCTGACGAGCCGTTCCGGCCCGTCCGCGGAGGGGGCGGTGGAACTCGCGGCCGCGATGGCGACCGCCGGGACGGCCGTCGACATCGTCAGCTGCGACACCGGCGTCCGCCGGGACGTCACCGACCTCGTCGCCTGGATCGAGGCCACCGGACCGGGCCTGTCCACGGTCCTGCACTCGGCCAACACCGGCTACCTGGCCCGGGTCGAGGACACCACCAGGGAGGGCCTGGCGGCGGCGCTCAGCGCCAAGGCCGCCGGGGCCACCTACCTGGACGAGGCGACGGCCGCGCTGGACGTGGACGAGTTCGTGCTGTTCTCGTCGATCTCGGCGACCTGGGGGAGCAACGACCACGGCCCGTACGCGGCGGGGAACGCCTTCCTCGACGGCCTGGCCGAGGACCGCCGGGCCCGGGGCCTGCCGGGCACCTCGATCGCCTGGGGCGTCTGGGACTCCCGGGACTGGGACGCGGTCGACGACCTGATGGACCACAGCCCCGGCCGGGTGACGCCCCGACGGCTCCGCCGGCAGGGGATGAACTTCCTCGAGACCGAACGGGCGCTGACGGCGCTGGACCAGACCCTCGCGGACGACGAGACCTTCATCGCGCTCGCCGACGTGACGTGGGAGAAGTTCGCGCCGGTGTTCCGCGCGGCGCGCCCGCGCCCGCTGCTGGACGCCATCCCCGAGGCCCGGGAGCAGGAGGACCGGGGCCCGGACGCCGCCGGGTCGGACCGGCCGGCCGAGGCCACCGGCGAACTGTTCCGCGCCCTCGCCGGCCTGACCGCCGCCGAGCGCCGCCGCGCCGTGGTCGAGCTGGTCCGCGCGCACGCCGCCGCCGTCCTCGGCCACGGCTCCGCGGCCGAGGTCCCGACCACGCGCGCCTTCCGGGAGCTCGGCTTCGACTCGCTGACCGCCGTCGAACTGCGCAACCGGCTGGGCGGCGCCGCGGGCGTCCGGCTGCCCGCCACGGTCGTGTTCGACCACCCCAACCCGGCCGCCCTGGCCGAGGAGATCCTCTCCCGGCTCTTCGGGGCCGAGGCGGCGGCCGGCGCCGGGCCGGTGCCCGCCGTGGTCGCGGCCCCCGCCGAACCGGTCGCGATCGTCGGCATGGCCTGCCGCTACCCCGGCGGGATCCGGACCCCCGAGGAGCTCTGGGCCCTCCTGGCCGAGCACGGGGACGCGATCGGCGGCTTCCCGACCGACCGCGGCTGGAACACCGAGGGCCTCTTCGACCCGGACCCGGACGCCGAGGGCAAGACCTACGTCGCCGAGGGCGGCTTCCTGACCGGGGCCGCCGAGTTCGACGCCGCCTTCTTCGGGATCAGCCCGCGCGAGGCCCTGTCGATGGACCCCCAGCAGCGGCTGCTGCTGGAGACCTCCTGGGAGGCCGTCGAGCGCGCGGGCATCGACCCGAAGTCGCTGCACGGCTCCGCGACCGGCGTGTTCGTCGGCGCGGCCCGGTCGACCTACCTCGGCGTGGTGGAGGAGACCGCCGGGTCCGAAGGACACCACATGACCGGCACGGCGATGAGCGTGCTGTCCGGCCGGATCGCCTACGCGCTGGGCCTGGTGGGCCCGGCGATGACGGTGGACACCGCCTGCTCCTCCTCGCTGGTCGCGCTGCACCAGGCCGTGCAGTCGCTGCGGTCGGGCGAGTGCTCGGTCGCCCTGGCGGGCGGCGTGACGGTGATGGCCGACCCGGGCGAGTTCGTCGGCTTCTCGCGGCTGCGGGCCCTGTCGCCGAACGGCCGCTGCCAGGCCTTCGGCGAGGGCGCCGACGGCATGGGCATGGGCGAGGGCGTCGGCATCGTGGTGCTCGAACGCCTCTCCGACGCCCGCCGCAACGGGCACCGGGTGCTCGGCGTGGTGCGCGGCAGCGCCATCAACCAGGACGGCGCCTCCAACGGCCTCACCGCCCCCAACGGCCCCTCGCAGCAGCGCGTCATCCGTGCCGCGCTGGCCAACGCCCGGATCTCGGCTGCGGACGTGGACGTGGTCGAGGCGCACGGGACGGGCACGGAGCTGGGCGACCCGATCGAGGCGGGCGCGCTGCTGGCCACGTACGGCCAGGAGCGGTTCGAGGACCGGCCGTTGTGGCTGGGCTCGGTGAAGTCCAACATCGGGCATGCCCAGCAGGCCGCCGGTGTGGCCGGTGTGATCAAGATGGTGCTGGCGCTGCAGGCCGGTGTGCTGCCGAAGACGCTGCATGCGGACGAGCCTTCTTCGCACGTGGACTGGGAGACGGGCAACGTCCGGCTGCTCCAGGACGAGGTGGCGTGGCCGGCGGGCGAGCGGCCGCGCCGGGCGGGTGTGTCGGCGTTCGGCATCAGCGGCACCAACGCGCACGTGATCATCGAAGAGGCGCCGGTCGAGGCGGAGACCGTCCCCGAGGACGCCGCCGAGGACCTCGCGCCGGTCCTGACGCGACCCCTCCCGGCGTGGGTGCTGTCCGGCCGTGACGGGCAGACGCTCGCCGGTCAGGCGGGCCGGCTGCGCGAGCACGTCGCGGAGCGGCCGGAGCTGCCGGTCGGCGACGTCGCGTGGTCGCTGGCCACGACGCGGTCGGCCTTCGAGCAGCGCGCGGTGGTGCTGGGAGCGGACCGGGACGAACTGGAGGCGGGGCTCTCGGCCGTCGCCACCGGACAGCCCGCGCCCGGCGTGGTCGCCGGCGAGGTCGCCCCGGACGGGGTCGGGCGGACGGTGTTCGTCTTCCCCGGCCAGGGCAGCCAGTGGGTCGGCATGGGGCGTGAGCTGGCCGCTTCGTCGCCGGTGTTCGCGGCGCGGCTGGCCGAGTGTGCCGAGGCTCTCGCGCCGTACGTGGACTGGCAGTTGGACGACGTCCTGGCGGGCCTTCACGGTTTCGAGGCCGCCGATGTGGTGCAGCCGGCGCTGTGGGCCGTGATGGTCTCGCTGGCGGCGGTGTGGGAGGCGGCCGGTGTCGCTCCCGATGCCGTGGTCGGTCACTCGCAGGGCGAGATTGCCGCTGCCGCTGTGGCCGGGATTCTCTCCCTGGACGACGCTGCCAAGGTCGTGGCTCTGCGGAGCAAGACCCTTAAGGCGCTGGCGGGTCGTGGCGGGATGCTGTCGATCGCGGAGCCGGTGGACGGTGTCCGCGCCCGGATCGCCCCGTACGGTTCCCGGCTGTCGGTCGCGGCCGTGAACGGTCCGTCGGCGACGGTCGTCTCCGGTGACGCCGACGCGCTGCGCGAACTCGCCGACTCCTGCGGGGAGTTCCCGCGCGCCCGGATGATCCCGGTGGACTACGCCTCGCACAGCGCGCACGTGGACGAGCTGCGCGAGGAGATCCTCGCCGTCCTCCAGGGCATCACGCCGACCGATGCCCGCATCCCCATGGTCTCCGCGCTGACCGGCGCGTGGCTGTCCGGCCCGGAGCTGGACCCGGCGTACTGGTACGCGTCCCTGCGCGAGACCGTCGAGTTCGACCGCGCCGTGCGGATCCTCGCCGACGCGGGCCACGGGGCATACGTCGAGGTGTCCCCGCACCCGGTGCTCACCCCGGCGATCAGCGACGCCTTCGCGGACCGGACCCCGGCCGTGGTCGGCACCCTGCGCCGCGAGGACGGCGGCGCCGGGCGTCTCCTGGCCTCGCTCGCCGAGGCCTACGTCCGGGGCCTGCCCGTCGCCTGGACCGCGCTCCTGGGCGGCGGCACGACCGTGGACCTCCCCACCTACGCCTTCCGGCGGGACCGGTTCTGGCCGGAGCCCACCGAGGCCCCGACCGTACCGGTCACCGCGGGCACGCCCGCCGAGGCGGGCTTCTGGAACGCCGTCGAGCGCGGTGACGCCGATGCCCTCGCCGACCTGCTCGGCGTCGACCCGGCCGACCCGGCCCTCGGCGCGCTCACCGGCTGGCGCCACCGCGAACGCGCCGAATCGGCCGTCGCCGGCTGGCGCTACCGCATCGCCTGGTCGGCCCTGCCCGAGCACGGCACCGCGCTGACCGGCACCTGGCTGCTCGTCGGCTCCGCGCCGGACGTCGCCGACGCCCTGACGGCCGCCGGCGCCCGCGTCCTCACGGTGCCCGGGGACGGTATCGACACCACCGACCGCGAGGCGCTCGCCGCCGCGCTGCCCACCGGTGTCGCCGACCTCTCCGGCATCGTCTCCGCCCTCGCCCTCGACGACGAGGCGGCCGCGCCGCTCGACGCCCACCCCGGCGTCCCGCGCGGCCTGGCCGCCACCCTGGCCCTGGCCCAGGCCGTCGCCGACCGGCGCGGGGACGGGGACGACACGCCCGCCGCCCCGCTGTGGGTGCTGACCCGGGGCGCGGCCGCCGCCACCGACGGCGAGCCGGCCGGCCCGTCCGTCCACGCCCAGATCTGGGCCCTCGGCCGGACGGCCGCCCTCGCCCACCCCGACCTGTGGGGCGGCCTGATCGACCTGCCGCGGCGTCCCGAGGACACCGGCCCCGCCCTGCGGCGCCTGGCCGCCGTCCTCACGGGCGGCGACGGCGAGGACCAGGTGGCGCTGCGCCCGTCCGGCGCGTACGGGCGACGGCTGGTGCGCGCCACGCAGCCGCAGGCCCCGGCGAACGGCGCCGCGTGGACCCCGCGCGGCACCGTCCTGGTCACCGGCGGGACCGGCGCCATCGGCGAGCACGTCGCGCGCTGGCTCGCCGACCGCGGCACGCGGCGCGTCGTGCTGACCGGCCGTCGCGGCCCGGCCACCGAGGGCGTCGCCGCCCGCGCCGCCGAACTCGCCGCCCGCGGCACCGGCGTCGACGTCGTCGCCTGCGACGTCGCCGAGCGCGCCGAGGTCGCCGCCCTGCTGGCCCGGATCGACGCCACCGGCGGCCCGGCCCTGTCCACGGTGCTGCACACCGCGGGCGTCGGCCAGGGCGGCACCGTCGGCGAGACCACCGCGGCCGGGCTGGCCGAGGTCTGCGCCCCCAAGGCGGGCGGCGCCCGCTGGCTCGACGAGCTGACCGCCGACCGCGGCCTCGACGACTTCGTGCTGTTCTCCTCCGGCGCCGCCGTCTGGGGCGGCAGCGACCAGGCCGGCTACGCCGCCGCCAACGGCTACCTCGACGGCCTCGCCGCCGAACGCCGCGCCGCCGGCCGCCCCGCCACCACGATCTCCTGGGGCCTGTGGGACGGCGGCGGCATGGGCGGCGGCAGCGTGACCACCCGGCTGACCCGCTACGGCGTCCGGGCCATGGCGCCCGAACTCGCCGTCCGCGCCCTCGGCCAGGCCCTGGACGGAGGAGAGGACGCCGTCACCGTCGCCGACATCGACTGGTCGGTGTTCGGCCCGACGTTCACCCTGCGCCGTCCCAGCCGCCTCCTCGCCGACCTGCCCGACGCCGGGACCCGACCGGAACCCGCGGACTCCGGCCCCGGCACCGGGAGCGGCGCACCGGACGGCACCGGCCTGGCCGACCGACTCGCCGGCCTGCCCCACGCGGAGCAGCTGCGCCGACTCGTGGAGATCGTCTGCGACCAGGCCGCCGCCGTCCTCGGCCACACCGCCGGAGCACTGCCCAAGGGCCGACCGTTCCGCCACCTCGGCTTCGACTCCGTGATGGCCGTCGACCTGCGCAACCGGATCACCGACACCACCGGGCGGCGGCTGCCCGCCACCCTCGTCTTCGACCACCCGACCCCCGCCGAACTCGCCGAGTACCTGCACGGCGAACTCGGCCTGCGAGCCGCGCCCGCCGACGACACCCGGGCCGCCCCCGGCACCGACCCGGTGCTCGACGGGCTCGACCGCCTGGAGGCCGCGCTCGCGGCGGTGCCCGGCGGCAGCGGCGCCCGGCGCGACGTGACCCTGCGGCTGAGGAACGTGCTCTCCCGCTGGCTGGGCGACACCGAGCAACCACGGCAGGACGAGCAGGAGCAGCAGACGCTGGCCGGGCGACTGGACGACGCCGACGCCGGCGAGGTCCTGGACTTCATCAACAAGGAATTGGGGCTTTCGTGATGACCGGTGGTGCGCAGGCGGCGGGCGGCGACAAGCAGCTGCTCGACACTCTGAAGAAGCTCGCCGCCGACCTGTATCGGACCCGCGAGCGCGTCAAGGAACTGGAAGCCGGCGAGCGCGAGCCGATCGCCGTCGTCGGCCTCGGCTGCCGCTACGCCGGGGGCATCACCGGCCCCGACCGGTTCTGGGACCTGCTCTCCGCCGGGACGGACGCCATGGGCGGCTTCCCCACCGACCGCGGCTGGGCGGAGTGGGAGCGCGCCTACGGCAACCCGGACGCGCGCGCCGGCGAGGAGTACGCCCGGGTCGGCGGATTCCTCTACGACGTGGCCGACTTCGACCCCGGGTTCTTCGGGATCAGCCCGCGCGAGGCCCTGGCGATGGACCCGCAGCAGCGGATCCTGCTGGAGACCGCCTGGGAGGCGGTCGAGCGGGCCGGCATCGACCCGATGTCCCTGAAGGGCTCCGACACCGGCGTGTTCGTCGGCGCCAGCGGCACCGCGTACGGCTCGGGCGTGGGCGGCAACGGCAGCGGTGCCGAGGGCTACAAGATGACCGGCGGCCTGACCGCCGTCGTCTCCGGACGCATCTCCTACACGCTGGGCCTGACCGGCCCCGCCGTGACGATCGACACCGCCTGCTCCTCCTCGCTCGTGGCACTCCACCTCGCGGTGCGCTCGCTGCGCTCGGGCGAGTGCTCCCTCGCCCTGGCGGGCGGCGTCGAGGTGCTGGTCATGCCCGACGCGTACATCGAGTTCTCCCAGCAGGGCGGCATGGCCGCCGACGGCCGGTGCAAGTCCTTCGCCGCCGAGGCCGACGGCATCGGCTGGGGCGAGGGCGCCGGCATCATCGCGCTGGAGCGCCTCTCCGACGCCCGCCGCAACGGCCACCAGGTGCTCGGCGTGATCCGCGGCAGCGCCGTCAACCAGGACGGCGCCTCCAACGGCATCACCGCCCCCAACGGGCCCTCGCAGTACCGCGTCATCCACTCGGCGCTGGCCGACGCCGGCCTGACCGCGGCCGACGTGGACGTGGTCGAGGCACACGGGACGGGCACCACGCTGGGCGACCCGATCGAGGCGCAGGCGCTGCTCGCCACCTACGGGCAGGCCGAGGACCGCGCCGCCGACCGGCCGCTCTGGCTGGGCTCGGTGAAGTCCAACATCGGCCACTCCGGCTGCGCGAGCGGCGTCGCCGGTGTGATCAAGATGGTGCTGGCGCTGCAGCACGGCGTGCTGCCGAAGACCCTCTTCGCCGGGAACCCGTCGCCGCACGTGGACTGGGCCTCGGGCAACGTCCGGCTGCTGAGCGAAGCGGTGGCGTGGCCGGCGGGCGAGCAGCCGCGCCGGGCGGGCGTGTCCGCGTTCGGCGTCAGCGGCACCAACGCGCACCTGATCCTGGAGGAGGCGCCGGCGGGCTCGGGCCGTCCGGAGGTCGTGGCGGGCGCCGCGCCGCGCGTCCTGTCCGGCGAGGGCCTTCCCGCGTGGGTGGTGTCGGGGCAGAGCGCCGCGGCGCTCGCCGGTCAGGCGGGTCGGCTGCGTGAACACGTGGCGGAGCGGCCGGAGTTGTCGGTCGGCGATGTCGCGTGGTCGCTGGCCACGACACGGTCGGCGCTGGAGCACCGGGCCGTCGTGCTCGGCGCGGACCGGGACGGACTCGCCGCGGGGCTGACGGCCGTCGCCGCGGGGCAGCCCGCGCCCGGCGTGGTCACGGGCTCGGTGGATGCCGCCGGTGTGGGGCGGACGGTGTTCGTCTTCCCCGGTCAGGGCAGCCAGTGGGTCGGGATGGGGCGCGAGCTGGCGGAGGCCTCGCCGGTGTTCGCGGCCCGGCTGGCGGAGTGTGCTGAGGCTCTGGCGCCTTATGTGGACTGGCAGTTGGACGATGTCCTGGCCGGGCGTCACGGCTTCGAGGTCGCTGATGTGGTGCAGCCGGCGCTGTGGGCGGTGATGGTCTCGCTGGCTGCGGTGTGGGAGGCGGCAGGTGTCGCTCCGGACGCCGTGGTCGGTCACTCGCAGGGCGAGATCGCCGCCGCCGCTGTGGCCGGGATTCTCTCCCTCGATGACGCTGCCAAGGTCGTTGCTCTGCGGAGCAAGACCCTGAAGGCCCTTGCTGGTCGCGGTGGGATGCTGTCGATCGCGGAGCCGGTGGCGGGTGTGCGCGCGCGGATCGCCCCGTACGGTTCCAGGTTGTCCATCGCGGCCGTGAACGGCCCGTCGGCGACGGTCGTCTCCGGTGATGCGGACGCGTTGCGTGAACTGGCGGACGCCTGTGGGGATTCGCCGCGTGCCCGGATGATCCCGGTGGACTACGCGTCCCACAGCGCCCACGTGGACGAGCTGCGCGAGGAGATCCTCGCTGTTCTCCAGGGCATCACGCCGACCGAGGCCCGGATCCCCATGGTCTCCGCGCTGACCGGCGCGTGGCTGTCCGGTCCGGAGCTGGACCCCGACTACTGGTACGCCTCGCTCCGCGAGACCGTCGAGTTCGAGCGGGCGGTCCGCATCCTCGCCGAGTCCGGGCACGGGGCGTTCGTGGAGGTCTCCCCGCACGCGGTGCTGACCAGCGCGGTGGGCGACGTCGTCGAGGACGTCGAGTGCTCGGCCGTGGTCGGCACCCTGCGGCGCGAGGAGGGCGGCGCCGGGCGTCTTCTGGCCTCGCTCGCCGAGGCCTACGTGCGGGGCCTCCCCGTCGACTGGGCCGCGCTCCTGGGCGGCGGCACGGTCGTGGACCTGCCCACCTACGCCTTCCAGCGCCGGCGCTACTGGCTCGGCGCCGTGGCCTCCGTCCAGGCCGCCGGCCCGGACACCTCGGTGGACGACTGGCGCTACCGGATCGTCTGGCAGGCGGCCGACGCGAACCGGGCCGCCACGCCGTCGGGGACCTGGCTGCTGGTCGGCGACGGCCCCGACCGGGAGGCGGTCGCGAACGCGCTGACGGCCCGCGGTGCGAGCGTCGTCGCCGTCGCGGGACCGGAGGACGTCGACGCGGCACTGGCCGAGGGCGTGGCCGGTGTGGTGTCGCTGCTGGCCCTGGACGAGACGCCGCTGGCGGAGCACCCGTCGGTTCCGGGCGGTCTGGCCGGGACGGTCGACCTGGTCCGGGTGCTGGTCGAGACCGGTGTCACGGCTCCCCTCTGGGTGCTGACCCGTGGTGCGGTGGCGGTCGGCGCCGACGAGGTGACGACCAGTCCGGTGCAGGCCCAGGTCTGGGGTCTGGGCCGGGCCGTGGGCCTGGAGCACGCGGACTGGTGGGGCGGTCTGGTCGACCTGCCGCCGGTGGTGGACGCCGATGCGGCCGCTCGTCTGGTCGGTGTGTTCGCGGACGGCAGTGAGGACCAGGTCGCGGTGCGGCCGTCGGGTGTGTTCCTGCGCCGTCTGGTGCGGGCCGAGGCCCGGCGCGTCGAGTCGGCTGACTGGTCGCCGCGCGGCACTGTCCTGCTGACCGGCGGTACGGGGTCGATCGGTGTCTGCATCGGCCCGTGGCTGGCCGAGCACGGCGCGCCGAGGGTGGTTCTGACCTCCCGCTCCGGCCCGTCGGCGCCCGGTGTGGCGGCGCTGGCCGCCGCCGTGGCGAACGGCGGATCGGCCGTCGAGGTCGTCAGCTGCGACCTGGCGGACCGGGGCCAGGCGACCGGCCTGGTGGCCTGGATCGAGGCCTCCGGCCCCGGCCTGTCCACCGTCCTGCACTCCGCCAACGCGCCCTACCTGGCCCGGGTGGAGGACACCAGCCGCGAAGGCCTGGTCGCCGCGCTCGGCGCGAAGGCGGCCGGCGCCGTCCACCTGGACGAGGCCACGGCCGGCCTGGGCATCGACGAGTTCGTCCTCTTCTCGTCGATCTCGGCGACCTGGGGCAGCAACGACCACGGCGCCTACGCCGCCGGCAACGCCTTCCTCGACGCGCTGGCGGAGGACCGCCGGGCCCGCGGCCTGCCCGGCACCTCGATCGCCTGGGGCGTCTGGAACACCCGCGACTGGGACGCCGTCGACGCGGTGATGGACCAGGCACCCGGCCGGGTGACGCCCCAGCGCCTGCTGCGGCAGGGCATGAACTTCCTCGACACCCAGCGGGCGTTGACGGCGCTCGGCGAGGTCCTCGCCGACGACGAGACCTTCATCGCCCTCGCGGACGTCGAGTGGCAGAAGTTCGCGCCGGTCTTCACGGCCGCGCGCCCGCGCCCGCTGCTGGACACCATCCCCGAGGCCCGGGCCGAGACGGCCGCCACGACGGCCGCCGACGAGCGCGGCGAGTTCGCCTCGCGGCTGGCCGGCCTGTCGGCGGCCGAGCGGCGCCGGAGCGTCGTGGAGCTGGTGCGCTCGCACGCCGCCGCGGTCCTCGGCCACGACTCGGCGGACGAGATCGTCGCGACGCGGGCCTTCCGCGAGCTGGGCTTCGACTCGCTGACCGCCGTCGAGCTGCGCAACCGCCTGAACACCGCCTGCGGCCTGCGCCTGCCGTCCACCGTCGTCTTCGACCACCCGAGCGCGTCCGTGCTGGCCGAGGAGATCCTGAGCGCGCTGTTCGGGGCGGAGGGCCCCGGCCAGGTGGTCGCGGTGGCCGCCGCGCCCTCGGAGCCGATCGCGATCGTCGGCATGGCCTGCCGCTACCCGGGCGGCGTGCGCTCGCCCGAGGAGCTGTGGGACCTGATCGCCGCCGGCGGGGACGCGATCAGCGGCTTCCCGGCCGACCGCGGCTGGGACGCCGAGGCGCTGTTCGACGCGGACGCCGACGCCGAGGGCTCGACCTACGTCGTGGAGGGCGGATTCCTCAGCGGCGCCGGGGAGTTCGACGCCGGGTTCTTCGGCATCAGCCCGCGCGAGGCCCTCGCCATGGACCCGCAGCAGCGCCTGCTGCTGGAGACCTCCTGGGAGGCCGTCGAGCGCGCGGGCATCGACCCGCAGACGCTGCACGGCTCGGCGACCGGCGTCTTCATCGGCGCGGCCCCGTCCGGCTACTTCGGCGCGGTCGGGGACGAGGCCGGCGTACAGGCCCACCTGATCACCGGGAACGCGCTGAGCGTGCTCTCCGGCCGGATCGCCTACTCCCTGGGCCTGGTCGGCCCGGCGATGACCGTGGACACCGCGTGCTCCTCCTCGCTGGTCGCGCTGCACCAGGCGACCCAGGCGCTGCGGTCGGGCGAGTGCACGGTGGCACTGGCCGGCGGTGTGACCGTGATGGCCGACCCCGGCGAGTTCGTCGGCTTCTCGCGGCTGCGCGCGCTGTCCTCCGACGGCCGCTGCAAGGCCTTCGGCGACGGCGCGGACGGCATGGGCATCGGCGAAGGCGTCGGCATGCTGGTGCTGGAACGGCTGTCGGACGCCCGCCGCAACGGGCACCAGGTGCTCGGCGTGCTCCGCGGGAGCGCCGTCAACCAGGACGGCGCCTCCAACGGCCTGTCCGCGCCCAACGGCCCCTCGCAGCAGCGCGTGATCCTCTCCGCGCTGGCCAACGCCCAGCTGTCGGCGTCCGACGTCGACGCGGTCGAGGCGCACGGCACCGGCACCACGCTCGGCGACCCGATCGAGGCCGGCGCGCTGCTGGCCACCTACGGCCAGGGACGCGCCGGGGACCGGCCGCTGTGGCTGGGGTCGGTGAAGTCCAACATCGGGCACGCCCAGCAGGCCGCGGGTGTGGCCGGTGTGATCAAGATGGTGATGGCGCTGCGGCACGGCGTGCTGCCGAAGACCCTGCACGCCGAGCAGCCGTCCTCGCACGTGGACTGGGACCTGGGCAACGTCCGGCTGCTCCAGGAGCAGGTGGAGTGGCCGGCGGGCGAGCGGCCGCGCCGGGCGGGCGTGTCGGCCTTCGGGATCAGCGGCACCAACGTCCACGTGATCGTGGAGGAGGCCCCGGCGGCCGTCGAGGCGGCGTCCGAGCCTGGGCCGGAGCTCCCGGAGCTTCCGGTGCTGACCGGCGGGACGTCGGTGTGGCGGGTCTCCGGTCGTAGTGCGGTGGCGCTGGCCGGTCAGGCCGGTCGACTGCGTGAACACGTGTTGGCGCGGCCGGAGTTGTCGGTCGGAGATGTGGCGTGGTCGCTCGCGACGACGCGTTCGGTGTTCGAGCAGCGTGCGGTGGTGCTGGGCGGCGAGCGGAGTGAGCTCGCGGCGGGTCTCGCGGCGGTGGCCACGGGGCAGCCCGCGCCCGGTGTCGTGACCGGCGGACTCGCTCCCGGTGGGGTGGGGCGGACGGTGTTCGTCTTCCCGGGTCAGGGGAGCCAGTGGGTCGGGATGGGGCGTGAGCTGGCCGCTTCGTCGCCGGTGTTCGCGGCGCGGCTGGCGGAATGCGCCGAGGCTCTCGCGCCTTACGTGGACTGGCAGTTGGACGATGTGCTGGCCGGGCTTCATGGTTTCGAGGCCGCTGATGTGGTGCAGCCGGCGCTGTGGGCCGTGATGGTGTCGCTCGCTGCGGTCTGGGAGGCGGCCGGTGTCGCTCCGGACGCCGTGGTCGGTCACTCGCAGGGTGAGATCGCGGCTGCTGCTGTCGCGGGGATTCTTTCGCTGGAGGATGCGGCGAAGGTTGTTGCTCTTCGCAGCCGGACTCTGAAGACGCTGGCGGGTCGTGGCGGGATGCTGTCGATCGCGGAGCCGGTGGCGGGTGTCCGTGCGCGGATCGCCGCGTACGGTTCCCGGTTGTCGGTGGCGGCGGTGAACGGCCCGTCGGCGACGGTCGTCTCCGGTGACGCCGACGCGCTGCGCGAACTCGCCGAGGCGTGCGGGGATTCGCCGCGCACTCGGATGATCCCGGTGGACTACGCCTCGCACAGCGCGCACGTGGACGAGCTGCGCGAGGAGATCCTCTCCGTCCTTGAGGGGATCCGGCCTCGTGAGACGCAGGTCCCGATGATCTCCGCGCTGACGGGCGAGTGGCTGTCGGGTTCCGAGCTGGACCCGGCCTACTGGTACGCGTCGCTGCGGGAGACCGTCGAGTTCGAGCGGGCGGTTCGTCTGCTGGGTGAGTCCGGGCACGGTGTGTTCCTGGAGGTGTCGCCGCACCCGGTGCTGACCCCGGCGATCGGCGACGCCCTGGAGGCGCTGTCCCCGGTCGTGGTGGGCACCTTGCGGCGCGACGAGGGCAGTGCGGACCGCCTGCTGACGTCGTTCGCCGAGGCCTACGTCCAGGGCGCCACGGTGGACTGGGTGTCGGTCCTCGCCGGTGGTTCGACGGTGGACCTGCCGACGTACGCGTTCCAGCACCGTCACTACTGGCCCGAGGCGGTGGCCGAGGTTGCCGAGGGCTCCGTCATCGATGCCGAGTTCTGGGCGGCGGTCGAGGGCGGGGACGCCGACGGCCTGGCGGCGGCGTTGAACATCGACGGCGACCGGCTGGGCGAGGTGTTGCCGGCGCTGGCCGACTACCGGCGCCGTGGCCAGGCCGATGCGGCGGTCGCGGACTGGCGGTACCGGGTGTCGTGGGCGCCGGTGAGCGAGTCCGGAGGGGTGCTGACCGGGACGTGGCTGCTGGTGGGGGAGTCCCCGGATGCCGCTGCGGTCGCGGCGGCGCTGGAGTCCCACGGGGCAACCGTGGTCCGTACTGCGGTGGATGCCGTGGGTGAGGCGGTGGCCGCGTGCTCCGACCTGAGCGGAGTGCTGTCGCTGCTGGCGCTGGACGAGTCGCCGCAGGCGGCGTTCCCGTGGGTGTCGCGTGGTGGTGCTGACACGCTCGCGCTGATCCGGACGCTCGATCGTGCCGGGGTTGTGGCCCCGCTGTGGGTGGTCACGCAGGGTGCGGTGGGTGCGGTCTCGGGTGATGTGGTGCGGCCGGTCCAGGCGCAGGTCTGGGGTCTGGGTGCCGTGGCGGGGCTGGAGTTGGCGGGCCGCTGGGGCGGGCTGATCGACCTTCCGACTTCCGTGGACGCACGTACGGGTGCGCGGCTGGTGTCGGTTCTCGCGGGTGTCGAGGACCAGGTCGCGGTGCGTGCGGGCGGTGTGCTGGCGCGGCGGTTGGTGCGCGCCGGTCGTCCGAGCGTGCGCGAGGCGTGGTCGCCGCGCGGTTCGGTCCTGGTGACGGGCGGTACGAGCGGCGTCGGTGCGATCACCGCCCAGTGGGTCGCGGATCGTGGCGCCTCGCGGGTCGTGCTGACGTCCCGTTCGGGACCGGGTGCCGCCGGTGTGGCGGAGCTGGCGGCCTCGATCGCGGCTCGCGGGACGGCAGTGGAGGTGGTGGCGTGCGACGTCGCCGACCGCGCCTCCGTCAAGGGCCTGCTCGACTCGATCGACGCGAGCGGTCCGGCGCTGTCGTCGGTGGTCCACTCGGCGGGTGTCGGTGACCGTAGGCCGGTCGAGGAGATCGAGCCTTCGGACCTGTCCTGGCTGCTGTCGGCGAAGGTCGGCGGTGCCATGGTGCTGGACGAGTTGACGGCGGGCCGGGATCTCGACGCGTTCGTGCTCTTTTCGTCGGGTGCGGGTGTGTGGGGCAGCGGTGGCCTGGGCGGCTATGCGGCGGCGAACGCGCACTTGGACGCGCTGGTGGAGGACCGCCGCTCCCGTGGCCTGGTGGCTTCTTCGGTCGCGTGGGGCCTGTGGGCCGGCATCGGGATGGCCGCGAGTTCCGGTGGCGAGCGGTTGCGCGAGTTCGGCATGGAGGGCATCGACGGGCGTCGGGGCATGCTGGCGCTGGGCCAGGTCCTGGACGCCGGTGAGGGTGCGATGGTGGTGGCCGGCTTCGACTGGCCGCAGTTCGTGCCGACCTACACCCTGCACCGGGCCAGCCGTCTGCTGGCGGACCTTCCCGAGGTCCGTGCGGTCCTGGCCGCCGAGGCCGCCGTCGAGTCCACCACCGAGGAAGTCGGCGAGTGGGCGGGCCGGTTGGCCGGGATGCCGGTCGCGGAGCAGCGCCAGGTCCTGACCGACCTGGTGCGCGGTCACGCGGCGGCCGTCCTCGGGCACGAGTCGGCGGACGACGTGCTGCCGCAGCGGGCCTTCAAGGAGCTGGGCTTCGACTCCGTCGGAGCGGTCGAGCTGCGGAACCGCCTGTCGAAGGCGCTCGGTGTCCGGCTCGTCTCCACGATGGTCTTCGACCACCCGAACGCCGCCGCTGTCGCGGACTACGTCCGCGGCGAACTCGTCGGCGCGGACGAGCAGACGGTCCAGCGGGACGGCGCGGTCCAGGTCGTGGCCGCGGCGATCGGCGAGCCGATCGCGATCGTCGGCATGGGATGCCGGTACCCGGGCGGGGCGGTCGGCCCCGAGCAGTTCTGGAGCATGGTGGCCTCCGGCACCGACACCATCGGCGGCTTCCCGACCGACCGCGGGTGGGACGCCTACGAGGAGGAGTTCGGCAAGGGCCAGGAGTACCGGCGACAGGGCGGATTCGTCCATGACGCGGCCGAGTTCGACGCCGGGTTCTTCGGGATCAGCCCGCGCGAGGCCCTGTCGATGGACCCGCAGCAGCGGCTGCTGCTGGAGACCTCCTGGGAGGCCATCGAGCACGGCGGGATCGACCCCAAGTCGCTGCACGGCTCGGCGACCGGCGTCTTTGTCGGCGCCAACTTCTCGGGGTACAGCTCGGTCCTGCCCGTCGAGGACACCAGCCTGGACGGCTACCGGCTGATCGGGAACGTGACCGCTGTCCACTCCGGCCGGATCTCGTACTGCCTGGGCCTGACCGGTCCTGCTCTGACGGTGGACACGGCGTGCTCGTCCTCGCTGGTGGCGATGCACCAGGCGGTGCAGGCGCTGCGGGCCGGCGAGTGCTCGATGGCGTTGGCCGGCGGCGTGGCGGTGATGGTCTCCCCGGCCGCCTTCATGGAGTTCGCCCAGCAGGGCGGCATGGCCTCCAGCGGCCGGTCGAAGGCGTTCTCGGACGAGGCCGACGGCATCGGCTGGGGCGAGGGCGCGGGCATGGTGCTGCTGGAGCGCCTGTCCGATGCCCGGCGCAACGGGCACCAGGTGCTGGCGGTGATCCGTGGCAGTGCGGCGAACCAGGACGGCGCGTCGAACGGTCTGGCGGCGCCGAACGGGCCTTCGCAGCGGCGGGTGATCCGTGCGGCGCTGGCGAACGCGCAGCTGTCGGCTGCGGACGTGGACGTGGTCGAGGCGCACGGCACCGGCACGACGCTCGGTGACCCGATCGAGGCGCAGGCGCTGCTGGCCACCTACGGGCAGGCCGAGGACCGCGCCGCCGACCGGCCGCTCTGGCTGGGGTCGGTGAAGTCCAACATCGGGCACTCGCAGTGCGCCGCCGGCGTGGCCGGGGTGATCAAGATGGTGATGGCGCTGCGGCACGAGGTGCTGCCGAAGACGCTGCACGCGGACGAGCCGTCCTCGCACGTGGACTGGGAGACGGGCAACGTCCGTCTGCTCCAGGAGGCGGTGGAGTGGCCGGCGGGTGGGCGCCCGCGCCGGGCGGGTGTGTCGGCGTTCGGCGTGAGCGGCACCAACGTCCACCTGATCGTCGAGGAAGCGCCGGTCGCGGCGGTCGAGGCCGAGCGCCCGGCGGAGCAGCCGGCGCCGGAGGTCCTCGGGACCGCGCCTTCGGTGTGGACGGTGTCGGGCCAGAGCGTCGCGGCACTGGCCGGTCAGGCCGGTCGACTGCGTGAACACGTGCTGGCGCGGCCGGAGTTGTCGGTCGGCGATGTGGCCTGGTCGCTGGCGACGGCGCGTGCGGCGCTGGAGCACCGGGCGGTCGTGCTCGGTGGCGAGCGGAGTGAGCTCGCGGCGGGTCTCGTGGCGGTGGCCACGGGGCAGCCGGCGTCCGGTGTGGTGACCGGTTCGGTGGCTCCTGGCGGGGTGGGGCGGACGGTGTTCGTCTTCCCCGGTCAGGGCAGCCAGTGGGTCGGCATGGGGCGCGAGTTGGCGGAGGCCTCGCCGGTCTTCGCCGCGAAGTTGGCGGAGTGCGCCGAGGCACTCGCGCCGTACGTGGACTGGCAGTTGGACGATGTGCTGGCGGGCCGGCACGGCTTCGAGGCCGCCGATGTGGTGCAGCCGGCGCTGTGGGCCGTGATGGTCTCGCTCGCCGCCGTATGGGAGGCGGCGGGTGTCGCTCCTGACGCCGTGGTCGGCCACTCGCAGGGCGAGATTGCCGCTGCGGCCGTCGCGGGGATTCTCTCCTTGGACGACGCCGCCAAGGTTGTCGCTCTGCGGAGCAAGACCCTGAAGGCCCTTGCTGGTCGTGGTGGGATGCTGTCGATTGCCGAGCCGGTGGCGGGTGTCCGCGCGCGGATCGCTCCGTACGGCGCCCGCCTGTCGGTGGCGGCAGTGAACGGTCCGTCGGCGACGGTCGTCTCCGGTGACGCCGATGCGCTGCGTGAACTCGCGGACTCCTGTGGGGAGTCCCCGCGCGCCCGGATGATCCCGGTGGACTACGCCTCGCACAGCGCCCACGTGGACGAGCTGCGCGAGGAGATCCTCGCTGTTCTCCAGGGCATCGTGCCGACCGAGGCCCGCATCCCCATGGTCTCCGCGCTGACGGGCGCATGGTTGTCGGGCCCGGAGATGGACCCCGACTACTGGTACGCCTCGCTCCGCGAGACCGTCGAGTTCGAGCGGGCGGTCCGGATCCTGGGCGCCTCCGGGCACGGGGTGTTCGTGGAGGTGTCCCCGCACGCGGTGCTGACCGGCGCGGTGGGCGACGTGGTCGAGGACGTCGACGGCTCGGTGGTGGTCGGCACCCTGCGGCGCGAGGACGGCGGGGCCGAGCGCCTGCTGTCGTCCTTCGCCGAGGCCTACGTCCAGGGCGCTCCGGTGGACTGGGCGACGGTGCTCGGTGGTGGCGAGAGCGTCGGCCTGCCGACGTACGCCTTCCAGCGCCAGCGGTTCTGGCCGGAGCCGCGCACCCCGCAGCGGGCCAGGGCGTCGGTGGACGACTGGCGTTACCGGATCACCTGGCAGCCGGCGACCGGGAGCGGCCCGGCGGTCCTGTCCGGTACCTGGCTGCTGGTCGGGGACGCGGCGGACGCCGGTGTGATGGCCGAGGCGCTGGCGAGTTGTGGCGCCGAGGTCGTGCGGACGACGGTGGCGGGCCTCGACGAGGCCGTCGCCGGTGCGGATGTCCAGGGCGTGGTGTCGCTGCTGGCCCTGGACGAGTCGCCGGACGCCGAGTTCGGGTGGGTCCCGCGCGGCAGCGCCGACACCCTCGACCTGGTGCAGGCGCTGGGCCGGGCCGGGGTCACCGCTCCGCTGTGGGTGCTGACCCGCGGCGCGGTGCAGGCCGTAGCCGGCGAGGTGACGACCAGCCCCACCCAGACGCAGGTCTGGGGTCTGGGCCGGGCCGTCGGTCTGGAGCACGCGGACCGTTGGGGCGGTCTGGTCGACCTGCCGCCGGTGGTGGACGCCGATGCCGCGGCCCGGCTGGTCGGCGTGTTCGCCGATGGCAGTGAGGACCAGGTCGCGGTGCGGCCGTCGGGTGTGTTCCTGCGCCGTCTGGTGCGGGCGGAGGCCCGCCGTGTGGAGTCGGCGGGCTGGTCGCCGCGTGGCACCGTCCTGCTGACCGGTGGCACCGGCTCGATCGGCGTCTGCATCGGTCCGTGGCTTGCCGAGCACCGCGCGCCGAGGGTGGTTCTGACCTCCCGGTCCGGCCCGTCGGCGCACGGTGTGGCGGCGCTGGCCGCCGCCGTGGCGAACGGCGGTTCGGCCGTCGAGGTCGTGTCGTGCGACCTGACGGAGCGTGCGCAGGTTGCGGCGATGGTGGCGTGGATCGAGAACACCGGTCCCGGCCTGTCGACCGTCCTGCACTCGGCGAACACCCCGTACCTCTCGCGGGTCGAGCACACGGATCACGAAGGCCTGGCGGCGGCACTGGGCGCGAAGGCGGCCGGCGCCACCTATCTGGACGAGGCGACGGCGGACCTGGGCATCGACGAGTTCGTGATGTTCTCGTCGATCTCGGCGACCTGGGGCAGCAACGACCACGCCGCCTACGCCGCCGGGAACTCCTTCCTGGACGGGCTCGCGGAGGACCGGCGCGGCCGGGGCCTGCCGGGTACCTCGATCGCGTGGGGTGTGTGGAACACCCGCGACTGGGACGCCGTGGACGCGGTGATGGACCAGGCGCCGGGCCGGGTGACCCCGCACCGGCTGCTGCGGCAGGGCATGAACTTCCTGGACACCCAGCGGGCGTTGACCGCGCTGGGTGAGGTCCTCGCGGACGACGAGACGTTCATCGCGGTCGCGGACGTCGAGTGGGAGAAGTTCGCGCCGGTGTTCACGGCCGCGCGTCCCCGTCCGCTGCTGGACACCATTCCGGAGGCGCAGGAGGACACCGCCCCCGGCCGTCCGGTCGACGACCAGCGCAACGAGTTCGCCGCGCGCCTGGCGGGCCTGTCGGTGGCCGAGCGGCGCCGGATCGTCGTGGAGCTGGTGCGGACGCAGGCGGCCGCGGTGCTGGGCCACGAGTCGGCGGACGAGATCGTGGCCAGCCGGGCGTTCCGGGAGCTGGGCTTCGACTCGCTGACCGCCGTGGACCTGCGCAACCGCCTGAACGCGGCCGTGGGCGTCCGGCTGCCGTCCACGGTGATCTTCGACCACCCGAGCGCGTCCGCGCTGGCGGACGAGATCCTGGCCGCGCTGTTCGGGAGCGTCTCGGAGGAGACCGCTCCGGTGGTGGTGCAACCGGCCTCGACCGATCCGATCGCGATCGTCGGCATGGCCTGCCGCTACCCCGGCGGTGTCCGGACGCCCGAGGAGCTGTGGGACCTCCTGGCCGCGGGCGGCGACGCGATCAGCGGCTTCCCGGCCGACCGCGGCTGGGACGTCGAGGGCCTGTTCGACCCGGACCCGGACGCCGAGGGCTCGACCTATGTGATCGAGGGCGGATTCCTCGGCGGCGCCGGGGAGTTCGACGCCGGGTTCTTCGGGATCAGCCCGCGCGAGGCGATGGCGATGGACCCGCAGCAGCGGCTGCTGCTGGAGACCTCCTGGGAGGCCGTCGAGCGGGCCGGCATCGACCCGAAGTCGCTGCACGGCTCCGCGACCGGCGTGTTCATCGGTGCGGCCGCCTCCGGCTACATCGGGGTGCTGGGCGACGAAGCGGAGGCCCAGGCGCACCTGATCACCGGGAACGCGCTCAGCGTCCTGTCCGGCCGGGTGTCGTACACGCTGGGCCTGAACGGGCCCGCGGTGACCGTCGACACGGCGTGCTCCTCCTCGCTGGTGGCGATGCACCAGGCGGTGCAGGCGCTGCGGTCGGGCGAGTGCACGGTGGCGCTGGCCGGCGGTGTGACGGTGATGGCCGACCCGGGCGAGTTCGTGAGCTTCTCGCGGCTGCGCGCGCTGTCGGCCGACGGCCGCTGCAAGGCCTTCGGCGAGGGCGCGGACGGCATGGGTATGGGCGAGGGCGTCGGAATGCTGGTGCTGGAGCGGCTGTCGGACGCCCGCCGCAACGGGCACCGGGTGCTCGGTGTGGTGCGCGGCAGCGCGATCAACCAGGACGGTGCGTCGAACGGTCTCACGGCGCCGAACGGTCCTGCTCAACGGCGGGTCATCCGGGCGGCGTTGGCCAACGCCCGGATCTCGGCGGCGGATGTGGACGTGGTCGAGGCGCACGGGACGGGTACGGAGCTGGGTGACCCGATCGAGGCGGGTGCGCTGCTGGCGACGTACGGCCAGGAGCGGTTCGAGGACCGGCCGTTGTGGCTGGGGTCGGTGAAGTCCAACATCGGGCACGCCCAGCAGGCCGCGGGTGTGGCCGGTGTGATCAAGATGGTGCTGGCCCTGCAAGCTGGTGTGCTGCCGAAGACGCTGCACGCCGATGAGCCGTCCTCGCACGTGGATTGGGAGACGGGCAACGTCCGTCTGCTCCAGGACGAGGTGGCGTGGCCGGCGGGCGAGCGGCCGCGTCGGGCGGGTGTTTCGGCCTTCGGCATCAGCGGCACCAACGCGCACGTGATCATCGAAGAGGCGCCGGCCGAGGCGGAGGCGCCCGTCGACAGTGACGGCGGGAACGTGGTGCCGGTGCTGTCGGGCGGTGTCCCGGCGTGGGTGCTGTCCGGACGGGACGCCGAGGCGCTCGCCGGCCAGGCGGGCCGACTGCGTGAACACATGCTGGCGCGGCGGGAGTTGTCGGTCGGCGATGTGGCGTGGTCGCTGGCGACGGCGCGTGCGGCGCTGGAGCACCGGGCCGTTGTGCTCGGCGGCGAGCGGGGCGAGTTCGCTGAGCGTCTGGCGGCGGTGGCCACGGGGCAGCCGGCGGCGGGCGTGGTGACCGGTTCGGTGGCTGCTGCTGGTGTGGGGCGGACGGTGTTCGTCTTCCCGGGGCAGGGGAGCCAGTGGGTCGGGATGGGTCGCGAGCTGGCGGAGTCGTCGCCGGTGTTCGCGGCGCGGCTGGCGGAGTGCGCTGCGGCTCTCGCGCCGTACGTGGACTGGCAGTTGGACGATGTTCTGGCGGGCCGGCACGGTTTCGAGGCTGCTGATGTGGTGCAGCCGGCGCTGTGGGCGGTGATGGTGTCGCTGGCTGCGGTGTGGGAGGCGGCGGGTGTCGCTCCGGACGCTGTGGTGGGTCACTCGCAGGGCGAGATTGCCGCCGCCGCTGTGGCGGGGATTCTCTCCCTCGGCGATGCCGCGAAGGTCGTGGCTCTGCGGAGCAAGACCCTGAAGGCCCTTGCTGGTCGCGGTGGGATGCTGTCGATCGCCGAGCCGGTGGCGGGTGTGCGGGCGCGGATCGCTCCGTACGGTTCCCGGTTGTCCATCGCGGCGGTGAACGGTCCGTCGGCGACCGTCGTCTCCGGTGACGCCGACGCGCTGCGCGAACTCGCCGAGGCGTGCGGGGAGTTCCCGCGCGCCCGGATGATCCCGGTGGACTACGCCTCGCACAGCGCCCATGTGGACGAGCTGCGCGAGGAGATCCTCTCCGTCCTTGAGGGGATCCGGCCTCGTGAGGCGCAGGTCCCGATGATCTCCGCGCTGACGGGCGAGTGGCTGGCCGGCTCCGAGCTGGACCCGGCGTATTGGTACGCGTCCCTGCGGGAGACCGTCGAGTTCGAGCGGGCGGTTCGTCTGCTGGGTGAGTCCGGGCACGGTGTGTTCCTGGAGGTGTCGCCGCATCCGGTGTTGACCCCGGCGATCGGCGACGCCCTGGAGACGCTGTCCCCGGTCGTCGCGGGCACGCTGCGACGGGAGGAAGGCGGCGCCCAGCGTCTGCTGACCTCGTTCGCCGAGGTGTACGCGCAGGGTCTCCCGGTCGACTGGGCCGCCGTACTCGGCCGCGGTTCGACGGTGGACCTGCCCACCTACGCCTTCCGGCACCGCCACTACTGGCCGGAGGCGGACCGCAAGCGCGCGGACGTCACGGTGGCCACCGGTGCGGAGGCGGGTTTCTGGACCGCCGTGGAGAGCGGTGATGTCACCGCGCTCGCCGGTCTGCTCGGGGTGGACCCGGCGGATGCCGCGCTGGGTGCGCTGACCGACTGGCGGCGCCGTGAGCGGGCCGGGTCGGCGGTCGCGGACTGGCGGTACCGGGTGTCGTGGGCGCCGGTGGACGAGTCCGGCGGGGTGCTGACCGGGACGTGGCTGCTGGTCGGGGACGGCACCGACGCGGCTGCGGTCGCGGAGGCGCTGGACCTTCCGGGTGCGCGGGTCGTCCGCTCGACTCCGGACGGTGTCGCCGCTGCGGTGGCCGCGCACTCCGACCTGCGGGGTGTGGTCTCGCTGCTGGCGCTGGACGAGTCGCCGGAGGAAGCGTTCCCGCTGGTTCCCGGCGGTCTGGCCGCGACGGTCGCGCTGGTTCAGGAGCTTGGCCGGCTCGGTGTGTCCGCCCCGCTGTGGGTGGTCACGCGGGGTGCGGTGGGTGCGGTCGCGGGTGATGTGGTGCGGCCGGTGCAGGCGCAGGTCTGGGGTCTGGGAGCTGTGGCGGCGCTGGAGTTGGCGGGCCGCTGGGGCGGGCTGATCGACTTGCCGGCCGCCGTGGACGCCCGCGTCGGTGCGCGGCTGGCGTCCGTCCTGGTCGGCGATGAGGACCAGGTGGCGGTGCGTGCGGGCGGGGTGGTGGCGCGGCGGTTGGTGCGTGCCGGCCGTCCGGTCGTCCGCGAGGCGTGGTCGCCACGTGGGTCGGTCCTGGTGACGGGCGGTACGAGCGGTGTCGGTGCGATCACCGCCCAGTGGGTGGCGGATCGTGGTGCCTCACGGGTCGTGCTGACGTCCCGTTCGGGTCCTGGTGCCGCCGGTGTGGCGGAGCTGGCGGCCTCGATCGCGGCTCGCGGTGCGGCAGTCGACGTGGTGGCGTGTGACATCGCCGACCGTGCTTCCGTGGCGGAGGTCCTGGACCGTATCGATGCGGCGGGCCCGGTGTTGTCGTCGGTGGTTCATTCGGCGGGTGTCGGTGACCGTAGGCCGGTCGAGGAGATCGAGCCTTCGGACCTGTCCTGGCTGTTGTCGGCGAAGGTCGGCGGCGCCACAGTGCTGGACGAGTTGACGGCGGGTCGGGACCTCGACGCGTTCGTGCTGTTCTCGTCGGGCGCGGGTGTCTGGGGCAGCGGCGGCCTGGGTGGCTACGCTGCGGCGAACGCGCACCTGGACGCGTTGGTCGAGGATCGTCGTTCCCGTGGCCTGGTGGCCTCCTCGGTCGCGTGGGGCCTGTGGGCCGGTGTCGGGATGGCCGCGAGCTCCGGTGGCGAGCGGTTGCGCGAGTTCGGCATGGAGGGCATCGACGGACGTCGGGGCATGCTGGCCTTGGGCCAGGTCCTGGACGCCGGTGAGGGCGCGATGGTGGTGGCCGGCTTCGAATGGCCGCAGTTCGTGCCGACCTATACCCTTCACCGGGCCAGCCGTCTGCTGACGGACCTCCCCGAGGTTCGGGAGGCCCTGGCCGCCGAGGCCGGCACCACCACGACCGAGGAAGTCAGCGAGTGGGCGGGCCGGTTGGCCGGAATGCCGGCCGCGGAGCAGCGCCAGGTCCTGACCGACCTGGTGCGCGGTCACGCGGCCGCCGTCCTCGGCTACGACTCGGCGGACGACGTGCTGCCGCAGCGGGCCTTCAAGGAGCTGGGCTTCGACTCCGTCGGAGCGGTCGAGCTGCGGAACCGCCTCTCGAAGGCGCTCGGTATCCGGCTGGCCTCCACGATGGTCTTCGACCACCCGAACGCCACCGCCCTCGCGGAGCAGATCCTGCGCGAGTTCATGCCGGAGCAGGCCGCTCCGGAGGGTGACGCGGACGAGCTGGCCCTCAGGGAGGCCATCTCGGCGATCCCGCTGGCCCGCATCCGGCAGGCCGGCCTGCTGGACCTGTTGCTGCAACTCGCCGACCCGGCCCAGGACAACGGCGCGGACAGTCGAACGGACACGGAGTCCATCGACGGCATGGACGCCGAAGACCTCATTCGCATAGCCCTCGATGGCAAAGACTCCTGACGCCCTCGTTGATTCGGAGCACATGATCATGGAAACGACCAACGACAGGCTCGTCGAAGCACTTCGCACCTCCCTCAAGGAAGCCGAGCGGCTCCGGCAGCAGAACAGCGCGCTCCTTGCGGCGTCGAGCGAGCCGATCGCGATCGTGGGTGCGGGCTGCCGCTTCCCGGGCGGTGTGACGGGTCCCGAGGAGTTCTGGGACCTGGTGGCCGGCGGTGTCGACGCGGTGGGCGCCTTCCCCGCCGATCGCGGCTGGGAAGCCTTCGAGGAGGCGTTCGGCCGAGGGCAGACGTACCGGCGACAGGGCGGATTCGTCTACGACGCGACCGAGTTCGACGCGGGGTTCTTCGGGATCAGCCCGCGCGAGGCGCTGGCCATGGACCCGCAGCAGCGCCTGCTGCTGGAGACCTCCTGGGAGGCCATCGAGCACGGCGGGATCGACCCGAAGTCGCTGCACGGGTCGATGACCGGTGTGTTCATCGGAGCCAACACGTCGGGGTACAGCTCGGTTCTGCCCGTCGAGGACGAGAGCCTGGACGGCTACCGGCTGATCGGCGCGGTGTCGGCGGTCGCCTCGGGCCGGATCTCGTACTGCCTGGGTCTGACCGGTCCGGCGGTGACGGTGGACACGGCGTGCTCGTCGTCGCTGGTGGCGATGCACCAGGCGATCCTGGCGCTGCGGTCGGGTGAGTGCTCGATGGCGCTGGCCGGCGGCGTGGCGGTGATGGTGTCGCCGGGTGCGTTCATGGAGTTCGGGCGTCAGGGCGGTATGGCGTCGAGCGGTCGGTCGAAGGCGTTCTCGGAGGAGGCCGACGGGATCGGCTGGGGCGAGGGTGCGGGCATGGTGCTGCTGGAGCGCCTGTCCGATGCCCGGCGCAACGGGCACCAGGTGCTGGCCGTGATCCGTGGCAGCGCGGCGAACCAGGACGGCGCGTCCAACGGTCTGGCGGCGCCGAACGGTCCCTCGCAGCGGCGGGTGATCCGTGCGGCGCTGGCCAACGCGCAGCTGTCGGCGGCGGACGTGGACGTGGTCGAGGCGCACGGGACGGGCACGACGCTCGGTGACCCGATCGAGGCGCAGGCGCTGCTGGCCACCTACGGGCAGGCCGAGGACCGCGCCGCCGACCGGCCGCTCTGGCTGGGGTCGGTGAAGTCCAACATCGGGCATTCGCAGTGTGCGGCCGGTGTGGCGGGTGTGATCAAGATGGTGATGGCGCTGCGGCACGAGGTGCTGCCGAGGACGCTGTTCGCCGAGGAGCCGTCCTCGCACGTGGACTGGACGTCCGGGAACGTGCGGCTGCTGAGCGAACCGGTGGAGTGGCCGGCGGGCGAGCGGCCGCGGCGTGCGGGTGTGTCGGCGTTCGGCGTGAGCGGGACGAACGTCCACCTGATCGTGGAGGAGGCTCCGGCGGCCGTCGAACCCGAGGCGCGGGAGGCCCGGGTGCTTCCGGTGTTTGCCGGTGGGGCGTCGGCCTGGCCGGTCTCCGGTCAGAGCGCTGCGGCGCTGGCGGGTCAGGCGGGTCGGCTGCGTGAACACGTGGCGGAGCGGCCGGAGTTGTCGGTCGGCGATGTGGCGTGGTCGCTGGCGACGACGCGTGCGGCGCTGGAGCGCCGGGCCGTCGTGCTCGGCGCGGACCGGGATGAACTGGCGGCGGGGCTGACGGCCGTCGCCACCGGGCAGCCGGCGGCTGGTGTGGTCACGGGGTCGGTGGCTGCCGCCGGTGTGGGGCGGACGGTGTTCGTCTTCCCCGGTCAGGGCAGCCAGTGGGTCGGGATGGGGCGCGAGCTGGCGGAGGCCTCGCCGGTGTTCGCGGCCCGGCTGGCCGAGTGTGCCGCGGCTCTGGCGCCTTACGTGGAGTGGCAGTTGGGCGATGTCCTGGCTGGTCGGCACGGTTTCGAAGCCGCTGACGTCGTGCAGCCGGCGCTGTGGGCCGTGATGGTCTCGCTCGCTGCGGTATGGCAGGCGGCGGGTGTCGCTCCGGATGCGGTGCTGGGTCACTCGCAGGGTGAGATCGCCGCTGCGGCCGTCGCGGGGATCCTGTCCCTCGATGACGCCGCCAAGGTGGTGGCTCTGCGGAGCAAGACCCTGAAGGCCCTGGCCGGTCGTGGCGGGATGCTGTCGATCGGCGAGCCGGTGGACGGTGTCCGCGCCCGGATCGCGTCGTACGGCACCCGCCTTTCCGTCGCGGCGGTGAACGGCCCGTCGGCGACGGTGGTTTCCGGTGACGCCGACGCGCTGCGCGAACTCGCCGACTCCTGCGGGGAGTCCCCGCGTGCCCGGATGATCCCGGTGGACTACGCCTCGCACAGCGCCCATGTGGACGAGCTGCGCGAGGAGATCCTCTCGGTTCTCCAGGGCATCGCTCCGACCGAGGCTCGTATCCCGATGGTGTCGGCGCTGACCGGCGCGTGGCTGTCCGGCCCCGAACTGGACCCGGCCTACTGGTACGCGTCGCTCCGGGAGACCGTCGAGTTCGACCGCGCGGTGCGGATCCTCGGCGACGCGGGTCACGGCGTGTTCCTGGAGGTCTCGCCGCACCCGGTGCTGACCCCGGCGATCGGCGACAGCCTGGAGGACCGCTCCCCGGTCGTCGTGGGCACCCTGCGGCGCGACGAGGGCGGCGCCCAGCGCCTGCTGACCTCGCTCGCCGAGGCCTACGTCCAAGGCGCCCCCGTCGACTGGGCGGCGGTGCTCGGCGCCGGCACGGCGGTCGCGCTGCCGACCTACGCCTTCCAGCGGCGCCGCTACTGGCCCGAGGCCCCGGCGGTGGAGCGCGCGAAGCTGTCGGTGGACGACTGGCGCTACCGCATCACCTGGCAGCCCTCCACCGCTCGTGGCCCGGCGGACCTGTCCGGCACCTGGCTGGTCGTCGGCGACGGCCCCGAGGCGGCGACGGTCGCCGAGGCGCTGGCCGGTCAGGGTGCCGAGGTCGTGACGGCCGCCGGCCCGGAGCGGCTTGGCGCGGTGCCGGCCGAGGGCGTGGCCGGTGTGGTGTCGCTGCTGGCCCTGGACGAGACGCCGCTCGCCGACCACCCGTTGGTTCAGCGCGGGCTGGCGGAGACCGTCGAGCTGGTGCAGGCGTTGGGCCGGGCCGGGGTCACGGCTCCGCTGTGGGTGCTGACCCGCGGCGCGGTGGCCGTCGGCCCGGACGAGGTGACGACGAGCCCGGTGCAGACCCAGGTCTGGGGTCTCGGCCGTACGGTCGGTCTGGAGCACGCGGACCGCTGGGGCGGTCTGGTCGATCTGCCGCCGGTGGTGGACGCCGATGCGGCCGCTCGTCTGGTCGGCGTCTTCGCCGATGGCAGTGAGGACCAGGTCGCGGTGCGGCCGTCCGGGGTGTTCCTGCGCCGGCTGGTACGGGCGGAGGCCCGGCGCGTGGAGTCGGAGGACTGGTCGCCGCGCGGCACCGTCCTGTTGACCGGCGGCTCGGGTGCGATCGGCGTGGTCCTCGGTCCGTGGCTTGCCGAGCACGGTGCGCCGAGGGTGGTTCTGACCTCCCGCTCCGGCCCGTCGGCGCCCGGGGTGGCGGCGCTCGCGGCCACGCTGGCGCAGGCTGGTTCGGCCGTCGAGGTCGTGTCGTGCGACCTGTCGGTGCGCGAGCAGGTGACCGGCATGGTGACGTGGATCGAGGCCTCCGGCCCCGGCCTCTCCACCGTCCTGCACTCGGCGAACACCCCGTTCCTCGCACGGCTGGAGGACACCGACCGCGACGGGCTCGCCCTGGCGGTCGGCGCGAAGGCGGCCGGCGCCGTCCACCTGGACGAGGCGACGGCGCACCTGGGCATCGACGAGTTCGTGATGTTCTCGTCGATCTCGGCGACCTGGGGCAGCAACGACCACGCCGCGTACGCGGCGGGCAACTCCTTCCTGGACGGGCTCGCCGAGGACCGTCGCGCCCGGGGCCTGCCCGGGACCTCGATCGCCTGGGGTGTCT
Source organism: Kitasatospora sp. NPDC057518 (assembly GCF_042802075.1). Taxonomy (NCBI): domain Bacteria; kingdom Bacillati; phylum Actinomycetota; class Actinomycetes; order Kitasatosporales; family Streptomycetaceae; genus Kitasatospora; species Kitasatospora sp. NPDC057518. The sequence continues at coordinate 32,430 of NZ_JBHVEU010000002.1, read as the reverse complement.
GGAACACCCGCGACTGGGACGCCGTGGACGCGGCGATGGACCAGGCTCCCGGCCGCGTCACCCCGCACCGCCTGCTGCGGCAGGGCATGAACTTCCTGGACACCCAGCGGGCGCTGACCGCGCTCGCCGAGGTCCTCGCCGACGACGAGACCTTCATCGCGGTCGCGGACGTCGAGTGGGAGAAGTTCGCGCCGGTGTTCACGGCCGCCCGCCCGCGCCCGCTGCTGGACACCATCCCCGAGGCCCAGGAGGACACCGCCCCTCGTACGGTCGACGACCAGCGCAACGAGTTCGCCGCCCGGCTGGCGGGCCTGTCGGCCGCCGAGCGGCGCCGGACCGTCGTGGAGCTGGTGCGGACGCAGGCGGCCGCGGTGCTGGGCCATGAGTCGGCGGACGAGATCGTCGCCAGCCGGGCGTTCCGGGAGCTGGGCTTCGACTCGCTGACCGCCGTCGAGCTCCGCAACCGTCTCAACGCGGCCGTGGGCGTCCGGCTGCCGTCCACGGTGATCTTCGACCACCCGAGCGCCTCGGCGCTGGCGGACGAGATCCTGGCCGCGCTGTTCGGTACGGACGCGGACGAGGACCAGACCGTGACGGCGGCGGCGGTGTCGACCGATCCGATCGCGATCGTCGGTATGGCCTGCCGCTACCCCGGTGGCGTCCGGACTCCGGAGGAGCTGTGGGACCTCCTGGCGGCGGGCGGGGACGCGATCGGCGCCTTCCCGGCCGACCGCGGCTGGGACGTCGACGCGCTCTTCGACCCGGACCCGGACGCCGAGGGCTCGACCTACGTGGTCGAGGGCGGATTCCTCAGCGGGGCCGCGGAGTTCGACGCCGGGTTCTTCGGCATCAGCCCGCGCGAGGCCCTCGCCATGGACCCGCAGCAGCGCCTCCTGCTGGAGACCTCCTGGGAGGCCGTCGAGCGGGCCGGCATCGACCCGAAGTCGCTGCACGGCTCCGCGACTGGCGTCTTCGTCGGCGCGGCTTCCTCCGGCTACATCGGCGCCGCGAGCGGCGAGGCGGGAGCCCAGGCCCACCTGATCACCGGCAACGCGCTGAGCGTGCTCTCCGGCCGGATCTCGTACTCCTTGGGCCTGGTGGGCCCGGCGGTGACGGTCGACACGGCGTGCTCCTCGTCCCTGGTCGCGCTGCACCAGGCGGTGCAGGCGCTGCGGTCGGGCGAGTGCGACGTCGCCCTCGCCGGCGGTGTGACGGTGATGGCCGACCCCGGCGAGTTCGTCGGCTTCTCGCGCCTGCGGGCGCTCGCCTCCGACGGCCGCTGCAAGGCCTTCGGCGAGGGCGCGGACGGCATGGGCATCGGCGAGGGCGCCGGCATGCTCGTGCTGGAGCGGCTCTCCGAGGCGCAGCGCAAGGGCCGTCGGGTCCTGGGCCTGGTGCGCGGCTGCGCGATCAACCAGGACGGCGCGTCGAACGGTCTCACGGCGCCGAACGGTCCTGCTCAACGGCGGGTCATCCGGGCGGCGTTGGCCAACGCCCGGATCTCGGCGGCGGACGTGGACGTGGTCGAGGCGCACGGGACGGGTACGGAGCTGGGTGACCCGATCGAGGCGGGTGCGCTGCTGGCGACCTATGGTCAGGAGCGGTTCGAGGACCGGCCGTTGTGGCTGGGGTCGGTGAAGTCCAATATCGGGCACGCTCAGCAGGCCGCGGGTGTGGCCGGTGTGATCAAGATGGTGCTGGCGTTGCGGGCCGGGGTGCTGCCGAAGACGCTGCACGCGGACGAGCCGTCCTCGCACGTCGATTGGGAGACGGGCAACGTCCGTCTGCTCCAGGAGCAGGTGGCGTGGCCGGCGGGCGAGCGGCCGCGCCGGGCCGGTGTCTCGGCGTTCGGCATCAGCGGCACCAACGCGCACGTGATCATCGAAGAGGCCCCGGCCGCGATCGACGCGAGCGCCCCGGATCCCGCCACGGCGGTGGAGAGCGGGGTCCAGGCGTGGGTGGTGTCCGGTCGCAGCGCGACCGCGCTGGCCGGTCAGGCCGGTCGACTGCGTGAACACGTGCTGGCGCGGCCGGAGTTGCCGGTCGGCGACGTCGCGTGGTCGCTGGCGACGACGCGTGCGGCGCTGGAACACCGGGCCGTCGTGCTCGGCGGCGAGCGGAGTGAGCTCGCGGCGGGTCTCGTGGCGGTGGCCACGGGGCAGCCGGCGGCGGGTGTGGTGACCGGGTCGGTGGCGGCCGCCGGGGTGGGGCGGACGGTGTTCGTCTTCCCCGGTCAGGGCAGTCAGTGGGTCGGCATGGGGCGTGAGCTGGTCACGTCGTCGCCGGTGTTCGCGGCGCGGCTGGCGGAGTGTGCTGCGGCTCTGGCGCCTTATGTGGACTGGCAGTTGGACGATGTGCTGGCCGGGCTTCACGGTTTCGAGGCCGCCGACGTGGTGCAGCCGGCGCTGTGGGCGGTGATGGTGTCGCTGGCTGCGGTATGGGAGGCGGCTGGTGTCGCTCCCGATGCGGTGGTGGGTCACTCGCAGGGTGAGATCGCCGCCGCCGCCGTCGCGGGGATTCTCTCCCTGGACGATGCCGCCAAGGTGGTCGCTCTGCGGAGCAAGACCCTGAAGGCGCTGGCAGGTCGCGGTGGGATGCTGTCGATCGCCGAGCCGGTGGCGGGTGTCCGGGCGCGGATCGCTTCGTACGGTTCCCGTCTGTCGATCGCGGCGGTGAATGGTCCGTCGGCGACGGTGGTTTCCGGTGACGCCGATGCGCTGCGTGAACTGGCGGACGCCTGTGGGGATTCGCCGCGTGCCCGGATGATCCCGGTGGACTACGCGTCCCACAGCGCGCACGTGGACGAGCTGCGGGAGGAGATCCTCTCGGTTCTCCAGGGCATCGCTCCGACCGAAGCCCGGATCCCGATGGTGTCGGCGCTGACCGGTGCGTGGCTGTCCGGCCCCGAGCTGGATCCGGCCTACTGGTACGCGTCGCTCCGGGAGACGGTGGAGTTCGACCGTGCCGTGCGGATTCTGGGCGACGCGGGACACGGTGTGTTCCTGGAGGTGTCGCCGCACCCGGTGCTGACCCCGGCGATCGGCGACGCCCTGGAGGACCGTTCCCCGGTCGTCGTGGGCACCCTGCGACGCGACGAGGGCGGCGCCCAGCGGCTGCTGACCTCGCTCGCCGAGGCCTATGTGCGGGGGCTCCCCGTCGACTGGGCCGGGCTCCTGGGCGGTGGTTTGACGGTGGACCTGCCGACGTACGCGTTCCAGCACCGCCACTACTGGCCCGAGGCGGTGGCCGAGGTTGCCGAGGGTTCCGTCGTCGACGCCGAGTTCTGGGCGGCGGTCGAGGGCGGGGACGCCGACGGCCTGGCGGCGGCGTTGAACATCGACGGTGACCGGCTGGGTGAGGTGCTGCCGGCGCTGGCCGACTACCGGCGCCGTGAGCGGGCCGGCTCGGCGGTCGCGGACTGGCGGTACCGGGTGTCGTGGGCGCCAGTGAGCGAGTCCAATGGGGTCCTGGCCGGGACGTGGCTGCTGGTCGGGGACGGCACCGACGCAGGCGTCGTGGCGAAGGCGTTGGCGGATCACGGTGCCGATGTCGTCACTGCGGACCGTCCTGACCGGATCGGTCAGACCGTGGCCGCGTGCTCCGATCTGCGGGGTGTGGTGTCGCTGCTGGCGCTGGACGAGTCGCCGGAGGAGGCGGGTCCGTGGGTGTCGCGTGGTGGTGCTGACACGCTCGCGCTGGTCCAGGAGCTTGGGCGGCTCGGTGTGTCCGCTCCGCTGTGGGTGGTCACGCGGGGTGCGGTGCGGGCGGTCGCGGGTGATGTGGTGCGGCCGATGCAGGCGCAGCTGTGGGGTCTGGGCGCTGTCGCGGCGCTGGAGTTGGCGGGCCGTTGGGGCGGGCTGATCGACCTTCCGGCTGCCGTGGATGCGCGTACGGGTGCGCGGCTGGTGTCGGTCCTGGTCGGCGATGAGGACCAGGTCGCGGTGCGTGCGGGCGGGGTGGTGGCGCGGCGGTTGGTGCGCGCAGGCCGTCCGGTCGTCCGTGAGGCGTGGTCGCCGCGTGGCTCGGTCCTGGTGACGGGTGGCACGAGCGGCGTCGGTGCGATCACCGCCCAGTGGGTGGCGGATCGCGGCGCGTCGCGGGTCGTGCTGACGTCCCGTTCGGGTCCGGGTGCCGCCGGTGTGGCGGAGCTGGCGGCCTCGATCGCGGCTCGCGGTGCGGCAGTCGAGGTGGTGTCGTGTGACATCGCCGACCGCGCCTCCGTGGCGGAGATCCTGGACCGTATCGACGCGACGGGTCCGGCGCTGTCGTCGGTGGTCCACTCGGCCGGAACGGGCGGGCGGACACCGGTGGAGCAGCTGTCGGTGGCCGAGCTGTCGCGGCTGCTGTCGGCGAAGGTCGGCGGCGCTGTGGTGCTGGACGAGTTGACGGCCGGCCGGGACCTGGACGCGTTCGTGCTGTTCTCGTCGGGTGCGGGTGTCTGGGGCAGCGGCGCTCTGGCTGGCTATGCGGCGGCGAACGCGCACCTGGACGCGTTGGTGGAGGACCGTCGTTCCCGTGGTCTGGTGGCCTCGTCGGTCGCCTGGGGCCTGTGGGCCGGCGTCGGCATGGCGGCCGGCTCGGGTGGCGAGCGGTTGCGCGAGTTCGGTATGGAGGGCATCGACGGGCGCCGGGGCATGCTGGCGCTGGGCCAGGTCCTGGACGCCGGTGAGGGTGCGATGGTGGTGGCCGGCTTCGACTGGCCGCAGTTCGTGCCGACCTACACCCTGCACCGGGCCAGCCGTCTGCTGGCGGACCTTCCCGAGGTCCGTGCGGTCCTGGCCGCCGAGGCCGCCGTCGAGTCCACCACCGAGGAAGTCGGCGCGTGGGCAAGCCGGTTGGCCGGGATGCCGGTCGCTGAGCAGCGCCAGGTCCTGACCGACCTGGTCCGGGGCCACGCGGCCGCGGTCCTCGGCCATGACTCGGCAGACGACGTGCTGCCGCAACGCGCTTTCAAGGAGCTGGGCTTCGACTCCGTCGGAGCCGTCGAGCTGCGGAACCGCCTCTCCAAGGAGGTCGGTGTCAAGCTGGCCTCCACGATGGTCTTCGACCACCCGAACGCCACCGCCCTCGCGGACTACGTACGAGGTGAGCTGGTCGGCACCGGCGGAGCGGACGACGGCGATCCGGTGCTGGAGACCCTGGAGCGGCTGGCCGCCGAACTGGACTCCGTCGACGGGGGAGCCGACGCGCGCCAGGACATCACCGAGCGCATGCAGACCCTGCTGTCCCGGTGGATGCGGCGCGGCGCCCCCGGCGCCGGCGCGGAGGACGGTGGCGCCGCCGCCACCCGGCAGACCGTGGCCGGACAGCTCAACGAAGCCTCGGCCGACGAGGTTCTGGACTTCATCAACAAGGAACTGGGGGCGTCGTGATGATCTCCGGTGCTCAGATCAAGACGACGTCGAGGAGGACCCACGATGGCCGATGAGAAGCAGCTGCTCGACGCTTTGAGGAAGCTGGCCGCCGAGCACTTCGAAACCCGTGAGCGGGTCAAGGAGCTGGAGTCCGGCGCCCGCGAGCCGATCGCGATCGTGGGCATGGGGTGCCGGTACCCGGGCGGGGCGGTCGGTCCCGAAGAGTTCTGGAACCTGGTGGCCGACGGCGTCGACGCGGTGGGTGGGTTCCCGTCCGACCGCGGCTGGGAGGCGTTCGACAACCAGGGCGGATACCGCCGGCAGGGCGGATTCGTCTACGACGTGGCCGACTTCGACGCGGGGTTCTTCGGGATCAGTCCGCGTGAGGCGATGGCGATGGACCCGCAGCAGCGGTTGCTGCTGGAGACCTCGTGGGAGGCGATCGAGCGCGCGGGGATCGACCCGCGGTCGCTGCACGGCTCGGCGACCGGCGTCTTCGTCGGTGCGAGCCACGCCGGGTACGAGGCCAGCCTGCCCGTCGAGGACGCCAGCCTGGACGGCTACCGGCTGATCGGTACGGTGTCGTCCGTGGCGTCGGGCCGGATCTCGTACTGCCTGGGTCTGACCGGTCCGGCGGTGACGGTGGACACGGCGTGCTCGTCGTCGCTGGTGGCGATGCACCAGGCGATCCTGGCGCTGCGGTCGGGCGAGTGCTCGATGGCGCTGGCCGGTGGCGTGGCGGTGATGGTGTCGCCGGGTGCGTTCATGGAGTTCGGGCGTCAGGGCGGTATGGCGTCGAGCGGTCGGTCGAAGGCGTTCTCGGAGGAGGCCGACGGGATCGGCTGGGGTGAGGGCGCGGGCATGGTGCTGTTGGAGCGCCTGTCCGATGCCCGGCGCAACGGGCACCAGGTGCTGGCGGTGATCCGTGGCAGCGCGGCCAACCAGGACGGTGCGTCGAACGGCCTGTCCGCGCCGAACGGTCCCTCGCAGCGGCGGGTGATCCGCGCGGCGTTGGCCAACGCCCAGCTGTCGCCCTCCGACGTCGACGCGGTGGAGGCCCACGGCACGGGTACGACGCTCGGTGACCCGATCGAGGCCGGCGCGCTGCTGGCCACGTACGGCCAGGAGCGTTACGAGGACCGGCCGTTGTGGCTGGGGTCGGTGAAGTCCAACATCGGGCACTCGCAGTGCGCGGCCGGTGTGGCCGGTGTGATCAAGATGGTGATGGCGCTGCGGCACGAGGTGCTGCCGAAGACGCTGTTCGCCGAGGAACCGTCCTCGCACGTGGACTGGACGTCCGGGAACGTGCGGCTGCTCCAGGAACCGGTGGCGTGGCCGGCGGGCGAGCGGCCGCGTCGGGCGGGTGTGTCGGCGTTCGGTGTGAGCGGGACGAACGTCCACCTGATCGTGGAGGAGGCCCCGGCGGCCGTCGAGGCGGCGGCTGAGCCGGCGGGCCAGGAGAGCCCGGTGCTCACCGGGGCGGCGGGTGTGGCCTGGCCGGTCTCCGGTCGCAGCGTGGCGGCGCTGGCCGGTCAGGCGGGTCGGCTGCGTGAACACGTGGCGGAGCGGCCGGAGTTGCCGGTCCGCGATGTGGCGTGGTCGCTCGCGACGGCGCGTGCGGCGCTGGAGCACCGGGCGGTCGTGCTCGGTGGCGAGCGGAACGAGCTGGCGGCGGGGCTGACGGCTGTCGCCACCGGGCAGCCGGCGGCGGGTGTGGTCACGGGGTCGGTGGCGGCCGCCGGGGTGGGGCGGACGGTGTTCGTCTTCCCCGGTCAGGGCAGCCAGTGGGTCGGGATGGGGCGTGAGCTGGCGGAGGCCTCGCCGGTGTTCGCGGCGCGGCTGGCGGAGTGTGCCGAGGCTCTGGCGCCTTATGTGGACTGGCAGTTGGACGACGTTCTGGCGGGCCGGCACGGTTTCGAAGCCGCTGATGTCGTGCAGCCGGCACTGTGGGCCGTGATGGTCTCGCTCGCCGCCGTCTGGCAGGCGGCTGGTGTCGCTCCGGACGCGGTGCTGGGTCACTCGCAGGGTGAGATCGCCGCTGCGGCCGTCGCGGGGATCCTGTCCCTCGATGACGCCGCCAAGGTGGTGGCTCTGCGGAGCAAGACCCTGAAGGTGCTGGCCGGTCGTGGTGGGATGCTGTCGATCGCGGAGTCGGTGGACGGTGTCCGCGCCCGGATCGCCCCGTACGGCACCCGCCTTTCCGTCGCGGCGGTGAACGGCCCGTCGGCGACGGTCGTCTCCGGTGACGCCGACGCGCTGCGTGAACTCGCCGAGGCATGCGGGGATTCGCCGCGTGCCCGGATGATCCCGGTGGACTACGCGTCCCACAGCGCCCACGTGGACGAGCTGCGCGAGGAGATCCTGACCGTCCTCGACGGGATCCGGCCTCGTGAGGCGCAGGTCCCGATGGTCTCCGCGCTGACCGGTGCATGGCTCGCGGGCCCGGAGCTGGACCCCGCCTACTGGTACGCGTCGCTCCGGGAGACCGTGGAGTTCGACCGCGCCGTGCGGATCCTCGGCGACGCGGGCCACGGTGTGTTCCTGGAGGTCTCGCCGCACCCGGTGCTGACTCCGGCGATCGGTGACAGCCTGGAGGACCGTTCCCCGGTGGTCGCAGGCACCCTGCGGCGCGACGAGGGCGGTGCTCAGCGCCTGCTGACCTCGCTCGCCGAGGCGTACGTCCAGGGCGCCCCCGTCGACTGGGCGTCGGTGCTCGGCGCCGGGACGACCGTCGCGCTGCCGACCTACGCGTTCCAGCGGCGCCGCTACTGGCCCGAGGCCCCGGCAGTGGAGCGCGCGAAGCTGTCGGTGGACGACTGGCGCTACCGCATCACCTGGCGGCCCTCTGCCGCGAGCGGCCCGGCGGACCTGTCCGGCACCTGGCTGGTCGTCGGCGACGCCCCCGACGCGGCCACGATCGCCGAGGCGCTGACGGCGCGTGGCGCCGAGGCGGTGCGGACGACGCTCGCGGGCCTCGACGAGGCCATCGCAGGAGCGGGCGGGGACGTGCGCGGTGTGGTGTCGCTCCTGGCGCTCGACGAGTCGCCGGACGCCGAGTTCGCGTGGCTGTCCCGGGGCAGCGCCGACACCCTCGACCTGGTCCAGAGGTTGGGCCGGGCCGGGATCACCGCTCCGCTCTGGGTGCTGACCCGTGGCGCGGTGCAGGTCGCCGCCGACGAGGTGACGACCAGCCCGGTGCAGACCCAGGTCTGGGGTCTCGGCCGCACGGTCGGTCTGGAGCACGCGGACCGCTGGGGCGGTCTGGTCGACCTGCCGCCGGTGGTGGACGCCGATGCCGCCGCTCGTCTGGTCGGCGTCTTCGCCGACGGCCGGGAGGACCAGGTCGCGGTGCGGCCGTCGGGTGTGTTCCTGCGCCGCCTGGTGCGGGCCGAGGCCCGGCGCGTCGAGTCGGAGGACTGGTCGCCGCGCGGCACCGTCCTGCTGACCGGTGGCACCGGCTCGATCGGCGTCTGCATCGGCCCCTGGCTTGCCGAGCACCGCGCGCCGAGGGTGGTTCTGACCTCCCGGTCCGGCCCGTCGGCGCACGGCGTGGCGGCGCTCGCCGCCGCCGTGGCGAACGGCGGCTCGGCCGTCGAGGTCGTCAGCTGCGACCTGACGGAGCGTGCGCAGGTCACGGCGATGGTGTCGTGGATCGAGGACACCGGCCCCGGCCTGTCCACCGTCCTGCACTCCGCCAACGCGCCGATCCTGGCCCGGGTGGAGGACACCAGCCGGGAGGAGCTGGCCGTCGCGGTCGGCGCGAAGGCGGCCGGCGCCGTCCACCTGGACGAGGCGACGGCGGACCTGGGCATCGACGAGTTCGTCCTCTTCTCGTCGATCTCGGCGACCTGGGGCAGCAACGACCACGCCGCCTACGCGGCCGGCAACTCCTTCCTGGACGGCCTCGCCGAGGACCGTCGCGCCCGTGGCCTGCCCGGGACCTCGATCGCCTGGGGCGTGTGGAACACCCGCGACTGGGACGCCGTCGACGCGGCGATGGACCAGGCGCCCGGTCGCGTCACCCCGCACCGCCTGCTGCGGCAGGGCATGAACTTCCTCGACACCCAGCGGGCGCTGACCGCGCTCGGCGAGATCCTGGCCGACGACGAGACCTTCATCGCCCTCGCGGACGTCGAGTGGGAGAAGTTCGCGCCGGTCTTCACGGCCGCGCGGCCTCGCCCGCTGCTGGACACCATTCCGGAGGCCCAGGAGGACACGACGGTCCGTCGTGACGAGGACGGGCGTGGTGACTTCGAGCTCCAGCTGGCCGGCCTGTCGGCGGCCGAGCGGCGCCGGACGGTCACCGAACTGGTGCGGACGCACGCGGCCGCGGTGCTGGGCCACGAGTCGGTGGACGAGATCGTGGCGAGCCGGGCGTTCCGGGAGCTGGGCTTCGACTCGCTGACCGCCGTCGAGCTCCGCAACCGCCTGAACACCGCGTGCGGCCTGCGGCTGCCGTCCACGGTGATCTTCGACCACCCGAGCGCCTCCGCGCTGGCGGACGAGATCCTGGCCGCGCTGTTCGGCACGGACGCGGACGAGAGCCAGGCCGTGACGGCGGCGGCGGTGTCGACCGACCCGATCGCGATCGTCGGCATGGCCTGCCGCTACCCGGGCGGCGTCCGGACACCCGAGGAGCTGTGGGACCTCCTGGTCGCGGGCGGGGACGCGATCGGCGCGTTCCCGGCCGACCGCGGCTGGGACATCGAGGCGCTGTTCGACCCCGACCCCGACGCCGAGGGCTCGACCTACGTCGTGGAGGGCGGATTCCTCAGCGGGGCCGCGGAGTTCGACGCCGGGTTCTTCGGGATCAGCCCGCGCGAGGCGATGGCGATGGACCCGCAGCAGCGCCTCCTGCTGGAGACCTCCTGGGAGGCCGTCGAGCGGGCCGGCATCGACCCGAAGTCGCTGCACGGCTCCGCGACCGGCGTGTTCATCGGCGCGGCGTCGTCGGGCTACATCGCGACGGGTGCCACCGTCCCGGGCGCCGAGGCGCACCTGATCACCGGCAACGCGCTGAGCGTGCTCTCCGGCCGGGTGTCGTACACGCTGGGCCTGAACGGGCCCGCGGTGACCGTCGACACGGCATGCTCGTCGTCCCTGGTCGCGCTGCACCAGGCGGGCCAGGCCCTGCGGTCGGGCGAGTGCTCGATGGCGCTGGCGGGCGGTGTGACGGTGATCGCCGACCCGGCCGAGTTCGTCGGCTTCTCGCGCCTGCGGGCGCTGGCCTCCGACGGCCGCTGTAAGGCCTTCGGCGAGGGCGCCGACGGCATGGGCATCGGCGAGGGCGCGGGCATGCTCGTGCTGGAGCGCCTCTCGGACGCCCGCCGCAACGGGCACCAGGTGCTCGGCGTGCTCCGGGGGAGCGCCGTCAACCAGGACGGCGCCTCCAACGGCCTGTCCGCGCCCAACGGCCCGGCCCAACGGCGGGTCATCCGCGCGGCGTTGGCGAGTGCGCAGCTGTCGGCCGCGGATGTCGACGTGGTCGAGGCGCACGGGACGGGCACGGAGCTGGGTGACCCGATCGAGGCGGGTGCGCTGCTGGCGACGTACGGCCAGGAGCGGTTCGAGGACCGGCCGTTGTGGCTGGGGTCGGTGAAGTCCAATATCGGGCACGCCCAGCAGGCCGCCGGTGTGGCCGGTGTGATCAAGATGGTGCTGGCGCTGCGGGCCGGGGTGCTGCCGAAGACCCTGCACGCGGACGAGCCTTCTTCGCACGTGGACTGGGAGACGGGCAACGTCCGGCTGCTCCAGGACGCGGTGCAGTGGCCGGCGGGCGAGCGGCCGCGCCGGGCGGGCGTGTCCGCCTTCGGTATCAGCGGCACCAACGTCCACCTGATCGTGGAGGAGGCCCCGGCGGCCGTCGAGGCTGCGGCTGAGCCGGCGGGCCAGGAGAACCCGGTACTCACCGGGGCGGCAGGCGTGGCCTGGCCGGTCTCCGGTCGTGGCGCGACCGCGCTGGCGGGCCAGGCGGGTCGGCTGCGCGAGTACGTGCTGGCGCGGCCGGAGCTGCCGGTGGGCGACGTCGCGTGGTCGCTGGCCACGACGCGATCGGTGTTCGAGCAGCGTGCGGTCGTGCTGGGCGGCGAGCGGGGCGAGCTGGCGGCGGGTCTCGCGGCGGTGGCCACGGGACAGCCGGCGGCAGGTGTGGTGACCGGGTCGGTGGCGGCCGCCGGGGTGGGGCGGACGGTGTTCGTCTTCCCCGGTCAGGGGAGCCAGTGGGTCGGGATGGGGCGTGAGCTGGCGGAGGTCTCGCCGGTGTTCGCGGCGCGGCTGGCCGAGTGTGCTGCGGCTCTGGCGCCTTATGTGGACTGGCAGTTGGACGATGTGCTGGCGGGCCGGCACGGCTTTGAGGCTGCTGACGTTGTGCAGCCGGCGCTGTGGGCCGTAATGGTGTCGCTCGCCGCTGTGTGGGAGGCGGCGGGTGTCGCTCCCGATGCGGTGGTGGGTCACTCGCAGGGTGAGATCGCTGCCGCCGCCGTTGCGGGGATCCTGTCGCTGGAGGACGCGGCGAAGGTCGTCGTTCTGCGGAGCAAGACCCTGAAGGCGCTGGCTGGTCGTGGCGGGATGCTGTCGATCGCGGAGCCGGTGGCGGGTGTTCGGGCGCGGATCGCTCCGTACGGTTCCCGTCTGTCGGTCGCGGCGGTGAATGGTCCGTCGGCGACGGTCGTCTCCGGTGACGCGGATGCTCTGCGTGAACTGGCGGACTCCTGTGGGGAGTCGCCGCGTGCCCGGATGATTCCGGTGGACTACGCGTCGCACAGCGCCCATGTGGACGAGCTACGGGAGGAGATCCTCGCTGTTCTCCAGGGCATCGCGCCGACCGAGGCTCGTATCCCGATGGTGTCGGCGCTGACCGGCGCGTGGCTGTCGGGCCCCGAGCTGGACCCCGCCTACTGGTACGCGTCCCTGCGCGAGACGGTGGAGTTCGACCGCGCTGTGCGGATCCTCGGCGACGCGGGCCACGGCGTGTTCCTGGAGGTCTCGCCGCACCCGGTGCTGACCCCGGCGATCGGCGACGCCCTGGAGGAACGCTCCCCGGTCGTGGTCGGTACCCTGCGGCGCGACGAGGGCGGCGCGCAGCGCCTGTTGACCTCGCTCGCCGAGGCGTACGTCCAGGGCGCCCCCGTCGACTGGGCGTCGGTGACGGCCGGCGGTACGACCGTCGCGCTGCCGACCTACGCGTTCCAGCACCGCCACTACTGGCCCGCCTTGGACGGCCGCCGTTCCGAAGCGGGCGAGGCCACCGGTGCGGAGGCGGGTTTCTGGACCGCCGTGGAGAGTGGTGATGTCACCGCGCTCGCCGATCTGCTCGGGGTGGACCCGGCGGATGCCGCGCTGGGTGCGCTGACCGACTGGCGGCGCCGTGAGCGGGCCGGCTCGGCGGTCGCGGACTGGCGGTACCGGGTGTCGTGGGCGCCGGTGAGCGAGTCCAACGGGGTCCTGGCCGGGACGTGGCTGCTGGTGGGGGAGTCCCCGGATGCCGCTGCCGTCGCGGAGTCGCTGGAGCACCACGGGGCAACCGTGGTCCGCTCGGCTCCGGACGGTGTCGCCGCTGCGGTGGCCGCGTGCTCCGATCTGCGGGGTGTGGTGTCGCTGCTGGCGCTGGACGAGTCGCCGGAGGAGGCGGGTCCGTGGGTGTCGCGTGGTGGCGCTGACACGCTCGCGCTGGTTCAGGAGCTTGGGCGGCTCGGTGTGTCCGCCCCGCTGTGGGTGGTCACGCGGGGTGCGGTGCGAGCGGTCGCGGGTGATGTGGTGCGGCCGGTCCAGGCGCAGCTGTGGGGTCTGGGTGCCGTCGCGGCGCTGGAGTTGGCGGGCCGCTGGGGCGGCCTGATCGACTTGCCGACAATGGTGGACGCGCGTACGGGTGCGCGGCTGGCGTCTGTCCTGGTCGGGGATGAGGATCAGGTGGCGGTGCGTGCGGGCGGTGTGGTGGCGCGGCGGTTGGTGCGCGCTGGCCGTCCGAACGTGCGCGAGGCGTGGTCGCCGCGTGGCTCGGTCCTGGTGACGGGTGGCACGAGCGGCGTCGGTGCGATCACTGCCCAGTGGGTGGCGGATCGTGGCGCGTCTCGGGTGGTGCTGACGTCCCGTTCGGGTCCGGGTGCTGCCGGTGTGGCGGAGTTGGCGGCCTCGATCGCGGCTCGCGGTGCGGCGGTGGAGGTGGTGTCGTGTGACATCGCCGACCGTGCCTCCGTGGCGGAGATCCTGGATCGTATCGATGCGACGGGTCCGGCGCTGTCGTCGGTGGTTCACTCGGCCGGGACGGGCGGGCGGACACCGGTGGAGCAGCTGTCGGTGGCCGAGCTGTCGCGGCTGCTGTCGGCGAAGGTCGGCGGTGCTGTGGTGCTAGACGAGTTGACGGCGGGTCGGGATCTGGACGCGTTCGTGCTCTTCTCGTCGGGCGCGGGTGTGTGGGGAAGCGGCGCGCTGGCTGGCTATGCGGCGGCGAACGCGCATCTGGACGCGTTGGTGGAGGATCGCCGTTCCCGTGGTCTGGTGGCTTCTTCGGTCGCGTGGGGCCTGTGGGCCGGCGTCGGCATGGCGGCCGGCTCGGGTGGCGAGCGGTTGCGTGAGTTCGGTATGGAGGGCATCGACGGGCGTCGGGGCATGCTGGCGCTGGGTCAGGTCCTGGACGCGGGCGAGGGTGCGATGGTGGTGGCCGGCTTCGACTGGCCGCAGTTCGTGCCGACCTACACCCTGCACCGGCCGAGCCGGCTGCTGGCGGACCTTCCCGAGGTCCGTGCGGTCCTGGCCGCCGAGGCCGCCGTCACCACGACGACCGAGGAAGTCGGCGCGTGGGCAGTCCGGTTGGCCGGGATGCCGGCCGCGGAGCAGCGCCAGGTCCTGACCGACCTGGTGCGCGGCCACGCGGCGGCCGTCCTCGGCCACGAGTCGGCGGACGACGTGCTGCCGCAGCGGGCCTTCAAGGAGCTGGGCTTCGACTCCGTCGGAGCGGTCGAGCTGCGGAACCGCCTCTCCAAGGAGGTCGGTGTCAAGCTGGCCTCCACGATGGTCTTCGACCACCCGAACGCCACTGCCCTCGCGGACTACCTGCGGGGCGAACTCGTCGGCACCGGCGGCCAGACGGCCCAGGCCGACGGCGCGGTCCAGGTCGTGGCCGCGGCGATCGGCGAGCCGATCGCGATCGTCGGCATGGGCTGCCGGTACCCGGGCGGTGTGACGGGGCCCGACCAGTTCTGGGACCTGCTTGTCGCGGGGACCGACACGATCAGCGAGTTCCCGACCGACCGAGGCTGGGAGGCCGTCGAGGAGGGCTTCGGCCAGCGGCAGGCGTACCGCCGACAGGGCGGATTCATCTACGACGTGGCCGACTTCGACGCGGGGTTCTTCGGGATCAGTCCGCGTGAGGCGTTGGCGATGGACCCGCAGCAGCGGCTGCTGCTGGAGACGTCCTGGGAGGCGATCGAGCGCGCGGGGATCGACCCGAAGTCGCTGCACGGCTCGGCGACCGGCGTCTTCGTCGGTGCGAGCCACGCCGGTTACGACGCGAGCCTGCCGGCCGACGACCGGAGCCTGGACGGCTACCGGCTGATCGGCACGGTGTCCGCCGTCGCCTCGGGCCGGATCTCGTACTGCCTGGGCCTGACCGGCCCCGCCATCACGGTGGACACGGCCTGCTCGTCCTCCCTGGTGGCGATGCACCAGGCGATGCTCGCCCTGCGGTCGGGCGAGTGCTCGATGGCGCTGGCCGGCGGTGTCGCGGTGATGGTCTCGCCCGGCGCGTTCATGGAGTTCGGCAGCCAGGGCGGCATGGCCTCCAGCGGCCGGTCGAAGGCGTTTTCGGACGAGGCCGACGGCATCGGCTGGGGCGAGGGCGCGGGCATGGTGCTGCTGGAGCGTCTCTCGGACGCCCGGCGCAACGGCCACCAGGTGCTGGCGGTGATCCGCGGGAGCGCGGCCAACCAGGACGGTGCGTCCAACGGTCTGGCGGCGCCGAACGGTCCCTCGCAGCGGCGGGTGATCCGCGCGGCACTGGCCAACGCGCAGCTGTCGCCCTCCGATGTCGACGCGGTCGAGGCCCACGGCACCGGCACCTCGCTCGGCGACCCGATCGAGGCGGGCGCGCTGCTGGCCACGTACGGCCAGGAGCGGTACGAGGACCGGCCGTTGTGGCTGGGATCGGTGAAGTCCAACATCGGACACACCCAGTGCGCCGCCGGCGTCACCGGTGTGATCAAGATGGTGATGGCGCTGCGAAACGGCATGCTGCCGAAGACCCTGCACGCGGACCAGCCGTCGACCCACGTGGACTGGGAGACGGGCAACGTCCGTCTGCTCCAGGACGCGGTGCGGTGGCCGGCGGGCGAGCGGCCGCGCCGTGCGGGGGTGTCGGCCTTCGGTGTGAGCGGCACCAACGTCCACCTCATCCTGGAGGAGGCGCCCGACGCCGAAGCCGAGGAGCTGGAAGCCGAGGTGCTTCCGGTGCTCGCGGGTGGGGCGTCGGCCTGGCCGGTCTCCGGCCAGAGCGCTGCGGCGCTCGCGGGTCAGGCGGGTCGGCTGCGTGAACACGTGCTGGCGCGGCCGGAGTTGCCGGTCGGCGACGTCGCGTGGTCGCTCGCGACGACGCGTGCGGCGCTGGAGCACCGGGCCGTGGTGCTCGGTGGCGAGCGGAGTGAGCTCGCTGAGCGTCTGGCGGCGGTGGCGACGAAGCAGCCGGCGTCCGGTGTGGTGACCGGTTCGGTGGCTCCTGGCGGGGTGGGGCGGACGGTGTTCGTCTTCCCCGGCCAGGGGAGCCAGTGGGTCGGCATGGGCCGCGAGTTGGCCGAGTCGTCCCCGGTGTTCGCGGCCAAGCTGACGGAGTGCGCCGAGGCTCTCGCGCCGTACGTGGACTGGCAGTTGGACGATGTGCTGGCGGGCCGGCACGGCTTTGAGGCCGCTGATGTGGTGCAGCCGGCGCTGTGGGCGGTGATGGTCTCGCTCGCCGCTGTGTGGGAGGCGGCGGGCGTCGCTCCGGACGCTGTGGTCGGTCACTCGCAGGGTGAGATCGCGGCGGCCGCCGTCGCGGGGATTCTCTCCCTCGGCGATGCCGCGAAGGTCGTGGCTCTGCGGAGCAAGACCCTGAAGGCCCTTGCTGGTCGCGGCGGGATGCTGTCGATCGCGGAGCCGGTGGACGGTGTGCGCGCGCGGATTGCCCCGTACGGCTCTCGCCTGTCGGTGGCGGCGGTGAATGGTCCGTCGGCGACGGTCGTGTCCGGTGACGCCGATGCGCTGCGTGAACTGGCGGACTCCTGCGGGGATTCGCCGCGTGCCCGGATGATTCCGGTGGACTACGCGTCCCACAGCGCGCACGTGGACGAGCTGCGGGAGGAGATCCTCGCTGTTCTCCAGGGCATCGCTCCGACCGAGGCTCGGATCCCGATGGTGTCGGCGCTGACCGGTGCATGGCTCGCGGGCCCCGAACTGGACCCCGACTACTGGTACGCGTCCCTGCGCGAGACGGTGGAGTTCGACCGCGCCGTGCGGATCCTCGGCGACGCGGGCCACGGCGTGTTCCTGGAGGTCTCGCCGCACCCGGTGCTGACCCCGGCGATCGCCGACAGCCTGGAAGACCGCTCCCCGGTCGTCGCAGGCACCCTGCGGCGCGAGGAGGGCGGCGCGCAGCGCCTGCTGACCTCGCTCGCCGAGGCCTACGTCCAGGGCGCCCCCGTCGATTGGGCGTCGGTGCTCGGCGACGGGACGACGGTCGCGCTGCCGACCTACGCGTTCCAGCGGCGCCGCTACTGGCCCGAGGCCCCGGCGGTCGAGCGTACGAAGCTGTCGGTGGACGACTGGCGCTACCGGATCACCTGGCAGCCGTCCGCGATCAGCGGTTCGGCGGTCCTGTCCGGGCCCTGGCTGCTGGTCGGGGACGCGCCGGACGCCGGTGCGGTGGCCGACGGGCTGGCGGGTCGTGGCGCCGAGGTCGTGCGGACGACGCTCGAGGGCCTCGATGAGGCCATCGCCGGTGCCGGTGCGGATGTCCAGGGCGTGGTGTCCCTCCTGGCCCTGGACGAGTCGCCGGACGCCGAGTTCGGGTGGGTCCCGCGCGGCAGCGCCGACACCCTCGACCTGGTGCAGAAGTTGGGCCGGGCCGGGATCGCCGCTCCTCTCTGGGTGCTGACCCGCGGCGCGGTGCAGGTGGCCGCCGGCGAGGTGACGACCAGTCCGATCCAGACCCAGGTCTGGGGTCTGGGCCGGGCCGTGGGCCTGGAGCACGCGGACCGCTGGGGCGGTCTGGTCGACCTGCCGCCGGTGGTGGACGTCGAGGCGGCCGCCCGGCTGGCCGGCGTGCTCGCGCACGGCCGGGAGGACCAGGTCGCGGTGCGGCCGTCGGGTGTGTTCCTGCGCCGCCTGGTGCGCGCCGAGGAGCACCGGCCCAAGGCCGGGGCCTGGAGCCCGAAGGGGACGGTCCTGCTGACCGGCGGTACGGGCTCGATCGGTGTCTGTGTCGGCCCGTGGCTTGCCGAGCACGGCACGCCGAGGGTCGTTCTGACCTCCCGTTCGGGTCCGGCGGCGCCCGGGGTGGCGGCGCTGGCCGCCACCGTCGCGGCTGCGGGCACCGCCGTCGAGGTCGTGTCGTGCGACCTGACGGAGCGTGCGCAGGTCACGGCCATGGTCGCGTGGATCGAGGACTCCGGCCCCGGCCTGTCCACCGTCCTGCACTCGGCGAACACGCCGTACCTGGCCCGACTCGAGGACACCAGCCGGGAGGGTCTGGCAGCGGCACTGGGCGCGAAGGCGGCCGGCGCCGTCCACCTGGACGAGGCGACGGCGCACCTGGGCATCGACGAGTTCGTGATGTTCTCCTCGATCTCGGCGACCTGGGGCAGCAACGACCACGGCGCCTACGCGGCGGGCAACTCCTTCCTGGACGGCCTCGCCGAGGACCGTCGCGGCCGGGGCCTGCCCGGGACGTCGATCGCCTGGGGTGTCTGGAACACCCGCGACTGGAACGCGGTCGACGCGGCGATGGACCAGGCGCCCGGCCGGGTGACCCCGCACCGGCTGCTGCGGCAGGGCATGAACTTCCTGGACACCGACCGGGCCCTGACGGCGCTCGGCGAGATCCTGGCCGACGACGAGACGTTCATCGCCCTGGCGGACGTCGAGTGGGAGAAGTTCGCTCCGGTCTTCACGGCCGCCCGCCCGCGCCCGCTGCTGGACACCATCCCGGAGGCGCAGGAGGACACCTCCTCCGGCCGTCCGGAGGACGACCAGCGCAACGAGTTCGCCGCCCGGCTGGCCGGCCTGTCGGCCGCCGAGCGGCGCCGGACCGTCGTGGAGCTGGTGCGGACGCACGCCGCCGCGGTCCTCGGCCACGACTCGGCGGACGAGATCATGGCGAGCCGGGCCTTCCGCGAGCTGGGCTTCGACTCGCTGACCGCCGTCGAGCTCCGCAACCGCCTGAACAGCGCGTGCGGGGTGCGGGTGCCGTCCACGCTGGTCTTCGACCACCCGACCCCGGAGGCGGTGGCGGACTTCCTGATCACCGAGCTGACCGGGAGGGAACTGGTCGGCCACACGGCCGTGCTGGACGAGTTCGAGCGGCTGGCCGCCGGGCTCACCCCGTCGGACGACGAGACCCGCGCGGAGATCGTCGCCCGCCTGGAGGCGCTGACCCAGCGCTTCCGCGCCGTCCGCGAGACCGGGGCGGACGGGACGGGCGAGGCCGACGAGCGCGCTCTCCAGGAGGCCACCGCCGACGAGCTGTTCGCCCTCCTGGAGGACGAGCTCGACGACCCGGACTTCGACTGACCATGCCGGGACCGTCGGCGCCAACTCCTCCCGAACGAGGTCGAATGTGAGCGACAGCACCATGCAGAACGAAGAGAAACTGCTCGATTTCCTCAAGCAGACCACCGCCAAGCTCCGCACCACGCGGGCCCGGCTGCGCGAGGCGACCGAGCGGGAGCGGGAGCCGATCGCGATCGTCGGGATGGCCTGCCGCTACCCGGGCGGTGTGCGCACCCCCGAGGACCTGTGGGACCTCCTGGTGGCGGGCGGGGACGCGGTCGGCGGGTTCCCCACCGACCGCGGCTGGGACCTCGGCGCGCTCTTCGACGCCGCCCCGGGCGCGGACGGCACGAGCAGCACCGTCCAGGCCGGGTTCGTCTCCGGGGCCGCGGACTTCGACGGCGGGTTCTTCGGGATCAGTCCGCGTGAGGCGCTGGCGATGGACCCGCAGCAGCGGCTGCTGCTGGAGACGGCCTGGGAGGCGGTCGAGCGGGCCGGGATCGACCCGGCGAGCCTGCGCGAGTCGGCCACCGGCGTGTTCGCGGGCGCCGCGCCCTCCGGGTACGCGACCGCCGGCGGCGACCTCTCGGGCTCGGAGGCGCACCTGATCACCGGTACGGCGATGAGCGTGTTGTCCGGCCGGGTGTCGTACACGCTGGGCCTGACCGGGCCGGCGGTGTCGGTGGACACCGCCTGCTCCTCCTCGCTGGTCGCGCTGCACCTCGCCGTGCAGTCGCTGCGGGCGGGGGAGTGCGCGCTGGCGCTGGCCGGCGGGGTGACCGTGATCGTCAGCCCGGGCGAGTTCGTGGGCTTCTCGCAGCAGAACGCCCTTGCCCGGGACGGCCGTTGCAAGGCCTTCGGGGCGGGCGCGGACGGCATGGGCCTCGCCGAGGGCGCGGGTGTGGTGGTGCTGGAGCGGCTGTCGGACGCCCGGCGCAACGGGCACCGGGTGCTGGCCGTGGTCCGGGGGAGCGCCGTCAACCAGGACGGCGCCTCCAACGGCCTGTCCGCGCCCAACGGCCCCGCTCAGCAGCGGGTGATCCGCGCGGCGCTGGCCAACGCCCGGCTGGCGACGGGGGACGTGGACGTCGTCGAGGCGCACGGCACCGGCACTACGCTGGGCGACCCGATCGAGGCGCAGGCGCTGCTGGCGACGTACGGGCAGGGGCATCCGGCCGAACGGCCGCTCTGGCTGGGGTCGGTGAAGTCGAACATCGGGCACGCCCAGCAGGCGGCCGGCATCGCCGGTGTGATCAAGATGGTGCTGGCGCTGCGGCACGAGGAGCTGCCGGCGACGCTGCACGCGGCGGAGCCGACCCCGCACGTCGACTGGTCGGCGGGGCACGTGAGCCTGCTCCAGGAGCGCGTGGCGTGGCCGGCGGGCGAACAGCCGCGTCGGGCGGGCGTCTCGGCCTTCGGGATCAGCGGCACCAACGCGCACGTGATCCTGGAGGAGGCGCCCGCCGGAGGGCCGGCCGCGCCGGAGCCGGACGGGACGCCGGAGCCGGCCGCGGTGTCGGCGCCCGCCGCGCCGCCGGTGCTGGTCGCGGAGCCCGCCGTGCTCCCCGTCACCGTCTCCGGACGGTCCGAGGAGGCCCTGGCGGACCAGGCGCGGCGGCTGCGGGACCACCTCCTGGAACGCCCCGAGCTGCCGCTGCCGGAGGTGGCCCGGTCGCTCGCCACCACGCGGACGGCGTTCAAGCGGCGCGCGGTGGTGCTGGGCACCGACCGTGCCGAGCTGGCGGCGAAACTGGAGGCCGTGGCCGCGGACCGGCCCGGGGCCGGGGTGCTGACGGGCGAGGTGCCGTCGGCCGGGGTCGGGCGGACGGTGTTCGTCTTCCCGGGGCAGGGCAGTCAGTGGGTCGGGATGGGTCGCGAGCTGGCCGAGTCGTCCCCGGTGTTCGCTGCGAAGTTGGCGGAGTGTGCCGAGGCCCTGGCGCCGTATGTGGACTGGCAGTTGGACGATGTGCTGGCCGGTCGGCACGGTTTCGAGGCCGCCGATGTGGTGCAGCCGGCGCTGTGGGCCGTGATGGTGTCGCTGGCTGCGGTCTGGGAGGCGGCCGGTGTCGTTCCCGACGCCGTGGTGGGCCACTCCCAGGGTGAGATCGCGGCGGCGGCGGTGGCCGGGATCCTCTCGCTGGAGGACGCGGCGAAGGTGGTCGCTCTGCGCAGCCGGACCCTGAAGGCGCTGGCGGGTCGTGGCGGGATGCTGTCGATCGCCGAGCCGGTGGCGGGTGTGCGGGCGCGGATCGCTCCGTACGGTTCCCGCCTGTCCATCGCGGCGGTGAACGGCCCGTCGGCGACGGTGGTTTCCGGTGACGCCGACGCGCTGCGTGAACTCGCCGACGCCTGCGGGGAGTCCCCGCGTGCCCGGATGATCCCGGTCGACTACGCCTCGCACAGCGCCCACGTGGACGAGCTGCGCGAGGAGATCCTCGCCGCCCTCCAGGGCATCGCCCCCCGCGAGGGGCGGATTCCGATGGTCTCCTCCAGCACCGGCGCGACGCTCTCCGGGCCGGAACTGGTGCCGGACTACTGGTACGTCAGCCTGCGCGAGACCGTCGAGTTCGACCGGGCCGTGCACACCCTCGCCGGAACCGGCCACGGCGCCTTCGTCGAGGTGTCCCCGCACCCGGTGCTGGCCCCGGCCATCGCGGACAGCCTGGAGTCGTACGGCCCGGTCGTGGCCGACACCCTGCGCCGCGACGACGGCGGCTCCGGGCGCCTCCTGCTCTCGCTGGCCCAGGCGTACGTCCGCGGCCTGCCCGTGGACTGGACCGCCCTGCTGCCCGCCGGGACCGGGAGCGGCACCGTCGACCTGCCGACCTACGCCTTCCAGTACCGCCGCTACTGGCCGGTGTTCCCGGAGCCGGTGGCCCGGGACGCGGTGGCCGGCTGGCGGTACCGCGTCGAGTGGCAGCCCCTCGACGGGCCGTCGGGTGCGGCACCGGCGGGCTCGGCGCTGTCGGGCTCGGCACCGGCGGCCTCGGTGCCGTCCGGCACGTGGCTCGTGGTCGCCGGCCCGGCCGGGGCCGGGACGGCCGCCGAGGTGGCCGGCGCGCTGCGGGCCGGCGGCGTCGAGGTCCGGGTACTGGAGACCGGCGCCGCCGATCGCGGGACCCTCGGTGACGTCCTGCGCGGCGTCGGCGAGTTCGCGGGTGTGGTGTCCCTGCTGGCGCTGGACGAGACGCCGCTGCCCGGTCGGCCCCGGGTGCCCGCCGGTCTGGCGGCCTCCAGCGCGCTGCTGCAGGCGCTGCTCGACGCGGGGTCGGTGGTGCCGCTGTGGGTGCTGACCCGTGGCGCGGTGGCGGCGCTGCCGGGCGAGGTGCCCAGTCTGGCGCAGGCCCAGGTGTGGGCGTGGGGGCAGACGGCGGGTCTGGAGCAGGCCAAGCAGTGGGGCGGCCTGGTCGACCTCCCGGCCGGGTCGGACGCGTCGGCCGGGTCCGACGCGTCGGCCGGGTTCGACGCCTCGGTCGGGGACCGCCTGGCCGGGCTGCTCGCCGCAGGACCGGAGGGCGAGGACCAGGTCGCGTTGCGCGGCACGGGAGCGTTCGCGCGCCGCCTGGTGCGCGCCCCGCGCCCGGAAGCTGGACCCGCCGAGCCGTGGCGGACCGCCGGGACGGCGCTGGTCACCGGCGGTACGGGCCTGATCGGCGGTCGGACGGCGCGGCTGCTGGCCGAGCGCGGCACCCCGCGCGTGGTGCTGGCCGGCCGCTCCGGCCCGGCCGCGCCCGGGGTGCCCGAGCTGGCGGCCGGACTGGCGGCCCTCGGCAGCGCCGTCGAGGTGGTCGCCTGTGACGTCGCCGAGCGGCCCGCGGTCGGCGCGCTGCTGGACCGCGTCGCCGCCACCGGCCCCGCGCTGTCGGCGGTGGTGCACTCGGCGGGCACCGGCCACGGGGCGCCGGTCGCCGCGCTGACCGACGCCGGGCTGCAGGAGGTCTCCGAGGTGAAGGTCGGTGGCGCCCTGCACCTGCACGAGCTGTCGGCCGAGCGCGGACTGGAGCTGGACGCCTTCGTGCTGTTCTCCTCCGGCGCCGCCACCTGGGGCAGCGGGCTGCTGGCCGGGTACGGCGCCGCCAACGCGGCGCTGGACGCCCTGGCGGAGCGGCGGCGCGCGGCCGGGCTGGCGGCCACCTCGGTGGCCTGGGGCCTGTGGGGCGGCGGCGGCATGGGCGCGGGGGAGGCGGGCGAGCAGCTGAGCGCCTACGGGCTGCGGACGATGGCTCCCGAGCGCGGCATCGAGGGCCTCGCCCAGGCGCTGGACGACGACGAGACGCTGCTCGTCGTCGCCGACGTCGACTGGGCGCGGTTCGTGCCGCTGTACACGCTGCACCGGCCGAGCCCGCTGCTGTCCGCGCTTCCCGACGCCCTCCGGGTCCTGGAGCAGGGAGACGGGGACGAGGACGGGGACGGGCTCTCGGGCGACGAGGGCGCCGGTGCGCGGCGGTCGTCCGCCGCCGTCCGGCTGTCCGCCCGGCTCGGCGGGGCGCGGTCGGCGCGGGAGCGGGAGGCGGTCCTGCTGGAGCTGGTCCGGGAGCACGCCGCCGCCGCGCTCGGCCACCCGGACGCGGCGGCCGTCGACCCGGACGCCACGTTCCTGGAGCAGGGGTTCACCTCGCTGAGCGCCCTGGAGCTGCGCAAGCGGCTCGCCGGGGCCACCGGTCTGCGGCTGAGCGGTCCGCTGGTCTTCGACCACCCGACCCCCGCCCTGACGGCCGCGTACCTGCGGGAGCGGCTCGCCGACGGCTCGGTGCGCCAGGACGGCGGACCGCAGCGGGCCGCGCCCCGCTTCGCGCTGGCCGCCGCGCCGGAATCCGCGGACGGTACGGAGCGGGCCGGAGCCGCCGGGACACCGGCCGCCGAGACGCTGGCCGCCCTGTACCTGCGGGCGAACAGCCTCGGCCAGGGGGCCGACGCCGTACGGATGATCGCCGGGCTGGCCCGGTTCCGGCCCCGCTTCGCCGGTGCGGACGAGCTGGCGGGCGTCCCGCCCCTGGTCCCGCTCACCCGCCGGTCCGCGGACACGGTCGGGCCGACGCTCGTCTGCCTGCCGTCGTTCGGCGCGGGCGACGCCCAGGAGTTCGTCCGGGTGGTGCAGGGCCTCCGCCGCCCCCGGCACGTCCTCTCCGCGGTGATCCCCGGCTACACGGCGGGGGAGCCGCTGGCCGCCGACCCGGACGCGCTGCTCGACCTGTGCGTCCGGACGGTGCTCGCCGCCCCGGAGACCGCCCCGGAGGCCGGCCCGTTCGTCCTCGTCGGCTACTCCTCCGGCGGGCTGGTCGCGCAGGCCCTCGCCGCCCGCCTCGCCGAACTGGGCCGGGGCCCCGCCGCGCTGGTGCTGCTGGACAGCTTCGCCCCGCAGTCGGCCGGTGCCCCCGACGAGATCATCGGCACCCTGCCGGCCGCCGTGCTCCTGGGCAACCCCGGGGGCGTCGACGCGGGCGGCATCGGCGGGGACGAGTGGCTGACCGCGCTCGCCCACTACTACGTCCAGGACTGGCGCGGCCACGTCCCGTACACCGCGGACCTGCCGACCCTGCTGCTCCGCCACGGCGGCGAGCCGGGCGGCCCCGAGGGCGGGGACGGCGCCGTCCGCCTCCCGTGGGACCTCTCCGGCGACCTCACCCCGGTGACCGTTCCGGGCGACCACTTCACCATGATCGGCGCCCACGCCGGGACCACCGCGCGGGCCGTCGACTCCTGGCTCGACGAGCACTTCACCACCACCCGGGAGGGACACGATGACTGACCGTCACGAACAGCACCGCCTCGCCGTCATCGGCGGCGGCGTCATGGGCACCAACATCGCCGCCCTCGCCCTCGGCCACGGCGTCGACGTCACCCTCGTCGACGTCGACGAGCCGACCCTGGCCACGGCCCGGACGGCGATCCGCCGCAAGCTGAAGCACGCCCAGCTGCTGGAGGCCCTCCCGGCGGGCCGCGCCCACGGCACGCTGGCCACCACCACCTCGCCGGCCGACATCGCCGACGCGACCGCCGTCGTCGAGGCCGTCGTGGAGGTCGCCGAGGTCAAGCGCGAGGTGCTGACCGAGGTCTCTGGGCTGGTCGCCCCCGGCACCCTGCTGATCTCCAACACCTCGTGCATCCCCATCGACGAGATGGCGGGCTGGGTGGCGCGCGGCGACGAACTCGTCGGCGTGCACTTCATGAACCCCGCCTACCTGATCACCATGGTCGAGGTGATCCGCGGCCGGGCCACCGGCGACGCCACGATGACCGCCGTCACCTCGCTGCTGACCGTGCTCGGCCGCACGGCGCTGGTGGTCAACGACGCACCGGGCTTCGTCGTCAACCGGCTGCTGCACCCGCTGATCAACCGGGCGGCGATGCTCGTCCAGGAGGGCGTCGCCTCCGCCGAGACGGTGGACGGGCTGCTGGAAGGCTGCCTCGGCCACACCACCGGACCGCTGCGCACCGCCGACCTGATCGGCATCGACAACCTCGTCGACTCCCTGCGGGTCCTGCACGAGCGCACCGGCGACCCCGAGTGCGACCCCTGCGAGCTGATGCTCCGGAAGGTCCGCGACGGGCACCACGGCCGCAAGTCCGGCCGGGGCTTCTACACGTACGGCTGAGCACCGGGCTCCCCCGAACGGCCAGCACGGAACTACGAAAGGTACGGACACATGACCACCGCGAACGCCGCTGCCGGGACGACCGCCGTCGAGCAGGCGCTGAGCGCCTTCCTCGTCGGACACACCGGCGCCGAACCCGAGGTCGAGCAGGACCTCTTCGCCACCGGCGCGATCTCCTCGATGTTCGCCATGGAACTGGTGGTGTTCCTGGAGGACGAGTACGACATCGAGATCGTCGGCGCCGAGCTGAACCGGGACAACTTCCGCAGCATCCGCGCCATGGCGGCCATGGTGCTGCGCCTGCGCGAGACCGGGGACGCATGAGCGGCGGGGCCACGGGTACGGCCGCCACGGGTACGGGCGGGACGGGTACGGGCGGGACGGGCTTCGACACCGCGGCGATCGACGCCCTGGTCGGCGACGGGCCGGCCGCCTGGGACGCGGCCGGCCGGATCCCCGTCGAGCTGCTGCGCGAGCTCGGCGCGATGGGGGTGCTGTGCGCCGAGGTGCCGGCCCGCTTCGGCGGGCCCGGCCGCACCGGCCAGGAGAACGGCGAACTCACCGCCCACGTCGGCGCCCTGTGCAGCTCGCTGCGCAGCGTGATGACGGTCCAGGGGATCGCCGCGGCGGTCGTCCGCCGCTTCGGCGACCGCGAGCAGCGCCGGCGCTACCTCGGGCAGCTGACGAGCGGCCGGCTCGCCTGCGTCGGTTTCAGCGAGCCGGGCGCGGGCTCCGACCTCAGCGGCATGACCACCCGCATCCGTCCGGCCGAGGACGGCAGCGGCGACCTGATCGTCTCCGGCGAGAAGATGTGGATCACCGGGGCCGCCTACGCCGACCTCGTCATGGTCGTCGGCCGCTACGGCGACGGTCCGGACGGCGCCGCCGCGATGGTGCCGACGGACGCGCCCGGCGTCCGCATCGAGCCCGTCGCGGCCCCGCTCGGCTGCCGCGCCGCCACGCACTGCCGCATCGTGCTCGACGACGTCCGGATCCCGGCCGACGCCGTGCTCGGCGGCGGGCGCCAGCCGCTCGCGCTGCTGTTCACGGTCGGCCTGTCCTACGGCCGGATGTCGGTGGCCTGGGGCTGCGTCGGCATCCTGCGCGCCTGCCTCACGGCCGCCGTCGGGGACGCCCGCACCCGCGAGCAGGGCGGCGGCCCGATCGGCGAGCACCAGCTGGTGGCCCGGCACATCGCCGAGCTCTACACCTCGGAGCGGATCGCCACCCAGGTCTGCCGGCACGCCGCCGAGCAGTGGGACCGTACCGCCCCGGACGCGGCGGTGACGGCGGTGCTGGCCAAGCAGGTCGCCGCCACCCACGCGACCCGCGGCGCCGCGACGGCCGTCCAGGTGCTCGCCTCGCGGGGCTTCACCGACGGCCACGTGGTGGCCCGGGCCTACCGGGACGCCAAGGCGATGGAACTGATCGAAGGCAGCACCGAGATCTCGCAGTTGATCCTCGCCCGGCACGCCCTCGACCGGCTCTGAGCCGCCCGCCGCCCCGCACGGGCACGACGTACCACGAGCACTGAACGCACCACACGCACCACGAACACGGCAACGAACGGAAATCGAAGGAGCGCCCCGTGTCCGACGCACCCACCCTCGTCAAGTGCCTGGTCTGGGACCTGGACAACACCCTGTGGCGGGGCACCCTCCTGGAGGACCACGAGGTGGTGCTGCCCGAGGAGATCCGCCGCACCATCGTCGAACTCGACGCCCGGGGCATCCTCCAGGCCGTGGCCAGCAAGAACGACCACGACCACGCCTGGCAGCAGCTGGAGGCCCTCGGCGTCGCCGAGTACTTCGTCCTGCCGCGGATCGGCTGGCACCCCAAGTCCCGGTCGGTCAAGGAGATCGCGGACGGGCTGAACTTCGCCCTGAAGACGGTCGCCTTCATCGACGACCAGCCGGCCGAGCGCGCCGAGGTCGCCCACCACCACCCCGAGGTCCGCTGCTTCGACGCGGCGCTGGCCGCGGAGCTGACCGGCCTCCCCGAGTTCAGCCCGGCCGTCGTCACCGTCGACGCCGCCCGCCGCCGCAGCATGTACCAGGCGGGCTTCCGCCGGACCGCCGAGCGCGAGGAGTTCACCGGCCCCGACGAGGCCTTCCTCCGCTCGCTGGACCTGGTCATGGAGATCAAGCGGGCCGACGACGCCGACCTCTCCCGGGTCGAGGAACTCACCCTCCGCACCAGCCAGATGAACGCCACCGGCGTCTACTACTCCGACGCCGACCTGCGGGCCCTGATCGCCGATCCGGAGCACGAGGTCCTCACCGTCTCCCTCACCGACCGCTTCGGCCCGCACGGCGCCGTCGGCGTGCTGCTCGTCGGCTACCACGAGCGGGTCTGGCACCTGAAGCTGCTGGCCACCTCCTGCCGGGTGGTGTCCTTCGGCGCGGGCGCCGTCCTGCTGGACTGGCTGATCGGCGAGGCGGCGGCGGCCGGGGTCCACCTGGCCGCCGACTTCCGCCGCACCGACCGCAACCGGATGATGGAGATCGCCTACCGGTTCGCCGGCTTCACCGACGCGGCGTGCGACTGCCTCGCCGAACTGCGCTCTGCCGATGCCGATGCCGATGCCGATGCCGGGGCGGCCGGCTCCGGGCGTGCGGGCATCGAGTTCCGGCACCTGGTGGCGGACCGCCGCCCGGCCCCCACCACCGTGCGCGTCGAGGCCCCCGCCCTCGGCCCCGTGGCCCCCACGGGTTCCACGAGCGGAGCCGGCGCATGACCGCCGAGCCCCTGGCCGTCATCGGCATGGCCTGCCGCTACCCCGGCGGCATCGACTCGCCCGAGGACCTGTGGCAGGCCCTCGTCGACCGCCGCACCGTCGCGGGCCCCTTCCCCACCGACCGCGGCTGGGACCTCGACGCGCTGCGCCGCGACGGGCGCTGCGCCACCGACCGCGGCGGGTTCCTCGACAGCGCGACCCGCTTCGACGCCGCGTTCTTCGACCTCTCCCCGCGCGAGGCCGACGCCATGGACCCGCAGCAGCGGCTCGCCCTGGAGGTGGGCTGGGAGGCCCTGGAGCACGCCCGCATCGACCCGACCACCCTGCGGGGCTCCCGCACCGGGGTGTTCCTCGGGGCCGAGGCCCGGCCGTACGGGCCCGCGCTGCACGAGGCGCCCGCCGACCTCGCCGGCGTGCTGTTCACCGGCACCGCCCCGAGCGTCATCAGCGGGCGGCTGGCCCACACCCTCGGCCTCAACGGCCCCGTCCTCACCGTCGACACCTCGGCCTCCAGCTCGCTGGTGGCGCTGCACCTCGCCGTCGAGGGGCTGCGCGGTGGCGAGTGCGAACTGGCGCTGGCGGGCGGGGTGACGGTGATGACGACGCCCGGCTACCACGTCGCGTTCAGCGCGCTGGGCGGTCTGGCCCCGGACGCCCGCTGCAAGCCCTTCTCCGCGGACGCGGACGGCGTGGCCTGGTCCGAGGGGGCCGGCGTGCTCGTGCTGGAACGGCTGGAGCGGGCGCGGCGCCTGGGCCACCGGGTGCTGGCGGTGGTCCGCGGCTCGGCCGTCAACTCCGACGGCGCCGGCCACAGCCTGACGGCCCCGAACGGCGAGGCCCAGCGCGCGGTCATCCACGCCGCGCTCGCCGACGCGGAGCTGGCCCCCGCGGACATCGACGCCGTCGAGGCGCACGGCACCGGAACCCGGCTGGGCGACCGCGTCGAGGCGGGGGCCCTGCTCGCCGCCTACGGCGCGGACCGGGCGCACGGACGCCCGCTGCTGGTCGGCTCGGTGAAGTCCAACCTCGGCCACACCCTTGCTGCGGCGGGCGTCGCGGGTGTCATCAAGACGGTCCTCGCCCTGCGGCACCGCACGCTCCCCGAGTCGCTGCACATCACCGAGCCCACCCCGGCCGTCGACTGGGGGGACGGCGCGGTGCGGCTGCTGACGGAGCCGACCCCGTGGCCGGAGACCGCGCACCCGCCCCGCGCGGGCGTGTCGGGCTTCGGCATCGGCGGCACCAACGCCCATGTCGTCCTGGAGGCCGCCCCCGCCGAACCGGCCCCCGCCGCAACCACTGCGTCCCCGCCCGCCGCGTCCGTGGTGGACGGCGCCGACCCCGTCTGGCTGCTCTCCGCCCGGACGCCCGCCGCGCTGGCCGCGCAGGCCGAGCGGCTGCGGGAGCACCTGGCGGCCCGGCCGGAGGCGTCGGCCGGGGAGGTCGCCCGGTCCCTCGCCACGACGCGGGCGGCGCTCGACCACCGCGCCGTCCTGCTCGGCCCGCGGCCGCTGGACGCCCTGGCGGACCTCGCGGCCGGCCGCCCCTCCGCCGCTGTCGTCACCGGCGCGGTCGGCCCCGAGGGCCCCGGGCGGACGGTGTTCGTCTTCCCCGGCCAGGGCGGCCAGTGGGTGGGGATGGGCCGTGAGCTGGCCGCGTCGTCCCCGGTGTTCGCGGCGCGGCTGGCGGAGTGCGCCGAGGCTCTCGCGCCGTACGTGGACTGGCAGTTGGACGACGTCCTGGCGGGCCTTCACGGTTTCGAGGCCGCCGACGTCGTGCAGCCGGCGCTCTGGGCGGTGATGGTCTCGCTGGCCGCCGTGTGGCAGGCGGCCGGTGTCGCTCCCGACGCGGTGGTGGGCCACTCCCAGGGCGAGATCGCGGCGGCCGCCGTCGCGGGAATCCTCTCCCTCGACGACGCCGCCCAGGTGGTGGCCCTGCGCAGCCGGGCGCTGACGGCGCTGGCCGGGCGCGGCGGGATGCTCTCCGTCGCCGACGCGGTGGACGCCGTCCGGGAGCGGATCGCGCCGTTCGGGGAGCGGCTGTCGGTCGCGGCCGTCAACGGCCCCTCGGCGACGGTGGTCTCCGGTGAGCCCGACGCCCTGCGGGAGTTGGCGGACGCGTACGGTGAGGCGGTGCGCACCCGGCTGATCCCCGTCGACTACGCCTCGCACAGCGCCCACGTGGACGAGCTGCGCGAGGAGGTCCTCGCTGTCCTGAAGGGGATCGAGCCGGGCCCGGCCCTGGTCCCGATGGTCTCCGCGCTGACCGGCGAGTGGCTGGCCGGCCCCGAGGCGGGCCCGGAGTACTGGTACGCGAGCCTGCGCGAGACCGTCGAGTTCGACCGGGCCGTCGGGGTGCTCACCGCCGCCGGCCACGGCGCCTTCGTCGAGGTGTCCCCGCACCCGCTGCTGGTCGGCGGCATCGCCGCCGAAGCGGCCGTCGGCACCCTGCGGCGCGAGGACGGCGGCCCGGACCGCCTGCTGGCCTCGCTGGCCGAGGCCCACGTCCGGGGGGTGCCCGTCGACTGGGGCACGGTGCTGCCGGCGGCCGGCCGCACCGTGGACCTGCCCACGTACGCCTTCCAGCGCACCCGCCACTGGCTGGCCGCCGGGCAGCAGGCCCCGGCACGTCCCGACCCGGACACCGGCGCCCCGGCCCCGGCCGCCGTGACCCCCGCGGCCCTGGGCACCGAGCGCGCCGTACTGGACCTGGTCCGCGCCCACGCCGCTGCCGTCCTCGGCCACGACGGCGCCGGGGGCGTGCACCCGACCCGCACCTTCAAGTCCCAGGGCCTCGGTTCCGTCCTGGCCGTCGAGCTGCGCAACCGCCTCGCGTCCGCCACCGGCCTCGCGCTCCCGCCGGGCCTGGTGTACGACCACCCGTCACCCGCCGTCCTGGCGTCCCACCTGCACGCCGCCCTGAACCCCGATCCGCTGCCCGCCGCGCTCGACGCCCTCGAAGCGCTGCTCGCCGCCGCCGAGGATCCGGCGGCCCGGGAACGGGCGTTGGCCCGGCTGGAGTCGCTGGTCGGCCGGACCGGCGGCGGGTCCGCTGCCGGGCCCGGCCGGGGGACCGGCGCGGACGCGCTGTCCGACACCACCGACGACGAACTCCTCGCCCTCATCGAGGCCGAGCTCGGCCCCGACCGTGATCACTGAACGGAGAACCATGTCCGCCCGACCCGACCCCACCGCCGACGACGACCTCTGGCTGCGCTGCTACCGGAGGACGGAGGCGCCCGCCGCCCGCCTGGTGTGCTTCCCGCACGCGGGGGGCACCGCCCCGTTCTACCGCCCGGTGCCGTACGCGCTGGCCGCCGCCGACCGCGTCGAGGTCCTGGCCGTCCAGTACCCGGGCCGTCAGGACCGCCGCCGGGAGCAGCCGATCGCCGACCTGAACGTCCTGGCCGACCGGATCCACGAGGTGCTGGCCCGGCAGCCCGAGCTGCCCCTGGTGCTGTTCGGCCACAGCATGGGCGCCGTCGTCGCCTTCGAGGTGGCCCGCCGCTGCGAGGCCGCCGGCCGGCCCGCCGCCCGCCTGGTCGTCTCCGGCCGGCGCGGCCCGGCGATCGGGCTGGGCCCGGCCGAGGGGGTGCACCTGCTCGGCGACGACGCGATCACCGACGAGATCCGCCGCCTGGACGGGTCCTCGTCCGTCGTCCTCGACGACCCGGACCTGATGGCGGCCGCGATGCCGGCGCTGCGCGCCGACTACCGCGCCATCGAGACCTACCGGGCCGGCGCGGACGCCGTCGTCAGCTGCCCGATCACCTCCCTGACGGGCGACCGCGACCCCAAGACCTCGGTCGCCGAGGCGGAGGACTGGCGGGCCCACACCACCGGCGGGTTCGACCTCCAGGTCTTCCCTGGCGGGCACTTCTTCCTCACCGAGGAGATGCCGCGGGTCATCGGCCTGCTGGACGGCCACCTGGCCGAGGCCGTCGACGCCCCGCGGGCGTCCTCCGGCGGACGGTGACACGGCCGCGGGTGCCGCCCGGACGGGTCGAACC
>NZ_JBHVEU010000001.1:0-71310 GCF_042802075.1 Kitasatospora sp. NPDC057518 | reverse complement strand
GTCATCAACCGGCCGCCCGCAGGAGGGGAGGCGTCACAGGATCGGCTCACAGCCGATCGCCTTGCCGCCGGCGGTGAGGAACTGGCGCACCAGGTCGTCCCTGTTGGGGAACAGGTAGTCGTAGGGGTCTGATTCGAATCCGCCACTGAGGGAGAAGAAGGTGTCTTTGCCCTGGCAGGTGGTGACGTACTCGACGTACTTCCCGCTGATTCGGCGCGCTCTCCCGTACTGGGACGGATGTGAGGCGTCCTGGGTGACGGCGGTGGTCCGTGGCTCCGTGGTGATCGTGAAGGCCTGGGGCACGCTGCCGACCGCATTCCTGGTGATCACGCAGGACCAGATCGGGTCGGCTGCGGTGGTGACCTGCTGCGAGTAGCGCCGCTCGGCACCGGGGTCCTTCGCGGGGGCGAACCCGGGCAGGCCGCATACGTCGTTCCAGTCGGGGTCCGTCTCGGCCCCCCTTGCGGACAGGCTCGTAGGAGTCGGCAACTTCCGCTCCGCGCACCCGTTCTCCCGAGCTGCCGCGTTGGCGAAGGAGACGGCCAGCCGGACTCTCTCTTCGTCCAGGCCCAACTCGCTGCTGTGCACTTCGGCGCGCAGCCCCTTGGGGCATCCCTGGGGAAGCAAGGCCCACGCCACGTACTTGCTCACCGAGCCGACCGAGTCGCCGGAAAACAACCGGGCGTCCGGTGCGGCGAGCTCGGCCGGGCCCTTGGTGTCACGCTCGATGCGGAACTGTACGACCTTCTCGGTGGTTGTGAACAGACCGGATCGGACCCTGGCGGAGCAGCTGTTGTCGGGAGAGGCGTCCGTTGCGTTGAAGTCCTTGCCCTTCCTCTCGGAGATGCGTCCAGGCCCCAGCATGTCGTGCACTTGCTCCGCCGTGGCCGCGCCATTGCACACGTTGTCCGGCCCGCCGAGGTTCGTCAGCCGGTACAGCCCGAACCCCACCGCCCCGGCCAAGACGGCAGAGAGCGACAGCGTCACCGCCGCCAGCCGCACCCGCAGTCCCTTCGTGGTGAACCCTCGCCGGTCGAGCGCCTCGTTGATCTTGCTGTTCAGGCTCGAAGCGTCGCTGGACCGCTTGCTCTCGTCAGCGTTTCCCATTGCGCTCATTTCGCGCCGAAGACAGTGCGGTAGGTGTTGTCGATTCCGCTGTTGTATGCGGGACCCACCGGATCCTTGAGCTGCCGTGGCACGGTGCCGTCGAGGTCCAGGGAGTCGCCGGGATATCCGGACATGACCGCCTTGTAGTTGATCATCGCGTCCAACTGCTGCCGTCCTGCCGAAAAATGGGAGCTCAGATTGTCTTTGGCCTCGGCGTCTATCTTCGCCTTGGCGGCCTCGGCGTATTGGGCGGTTCCGATATCGACCATGCGCTGAGCGACATCGCCCACCCCTGGAATCAGGTTCGCAGGTGTGCCGAGCAGGTGGTAGTTCATCTTTGCCTGCCAATCCTTGGCCGATTTGCCGGTGTCCGCATGATCAGCGACAGAATCGGCATACACCGCATCGAGTGCGCCGAGGGCGGAGGCGGAGCTGCTGACGAGAGAGAGCAGTTTGCGGTCCGCCTGGCCCATCGCATTGGGCTGGAAGGCCTGGGCGTTGAAACCATCCAGACGACGAGCGATCTCCTGTGTCTCGGCATGCTGGATGATGGAGAAGGACTCGGGGTCCTCGGCAGCGCCCCGGATGAGGCGCAACATCCCGTCCCGGCTGATGGTGAGTCCGTCAGGTACGGATGGCCCGTACAAGTTCTTGGCAAGGATCTCGTGCATGTCTGCCGAGTAGTCGGCGATCATGTCGGCCATCGGACGGCGGAGTCCAGGAAGGAGGGACGTTTTGTCCCCGGGTCCGGACCCGGCAAGCGATTTCATCGTCTCGTCCATGATCTGCGACATGACCTTGTCGTGCGGGCGGACGACCGGCTGGCTGCTGTGCGGATCCCGGCCGGTTGTGGCCGCCTCCAGGGCGTCGCCGAGCGCTGCGCGGGAGGGGGTGGACTCTGCGGGGAAGTCCTGCTCGTGCCCTTGGAGGGGCCACGTCCGCTCGTGCAGCACGTAGTCCAGGTTCTTGGTCTTCGCCGGGTCGAAGAAGTCCTTCGATGCCTCGGGGTTGTGGCTCAGCGCCTTCATCAGGCCGCCCATCGGGTCGGTCTGGTTGTCCGGGCTGTCCCAGTTCGGGCCCCACAGGGCTTCGCCCTTGGCCTTGCTGGTGCGCTCGTAGCCGATCAGATCGTTGCCGACCTTGAGCAGAAACGGCTTGTCGTACGTGCCGCCGGCTGCCATCAGGTTGGTCAGGGCCAGATAGTTGTCGTTGTACTTTCGCGGGCCGCTCGGTGTGCTTCCGGGGCGGTGGGCGGCGGCGAGCAGTCCGTCCTCCCAGGCTTTGCCCATCCCTCCGTCACGGGTGGCCGTGGCCAGGGCCACGGACAGGTTGCCGTAGACATCCTGGTAGCCCTTGGCGTTGCGGCTGCCGTGGGCGAGGTCGTCGTAGATCTTGCTGTACTCCAGCAGGGCGTCGGGACCGGTCTTGCCGCTGATGGTGAGGCCGTTGAGCAGGGTGCTGGAGAAGTCCTTGTTCTCCGCATTGGCGGCCATGAGGGCCTGCAACTGCTTGAGCTGATCGTCGGAGAGGCTGCCGGCCTTGGCCATGAGGTCCTTGGCCCGGTTGGCGTCGGCGACCGGGCCGCCACCGTAGGGGGTGGGGTTGAAGGACGTGGTGCTGGTACCGATGTCGCCCTGGAGCGCGACGCTTGCCCGTTGGTCTGCGGCGGCGGCCTTCTCGACGGCCTTCGTCAACCGGGCCGCGATGGCCTCCGCCTTGGCCCTCAGCCCCTGGGCCAGCTTCTCGCCATCGGTGTCGTTCCGAGCCTCCTTCGGCAGGGTCCAGTTGACCTGGCCGTCTGCGGAGACGGTCATGTTCTCGGTTTGCGCGTCATGGATGGCCGTGTCGAGGTCGCGCCGGGCGGCGGTGAAGTCCTCGGCGGCGGTCTTCATGATCGCGGCGAGGGCGGTGGCGACGGCAGAGGCCTGCTTGAAGTCGCCGTCCATGCCCTGCATGGCCGTCGTCGCCGCGTCGGCGGCATCGCCCTTCCAGCCGGCCCGCTGGGCGGTGCTGGTGAGGTCCTTGGTGACCCGGCCGTCCAGAGCGGTGAGGGCCTTGGCCACGCCGGCCCAGGCCTCCGCGGCGTCGCTGACCCCGGAGAAGTCGGCCTCGTGCAGTTCCTTGAAGGACACCATCTGTGCTTTCCCCTCTCCTGGCTAGCGGGTCGCGCCGAGGTCGGCGGCGGTCCTGGCCTCGTTGTCGCCGTAGAACCGTTGGGTCTTGTCGAGGTTCGCGGCGGTGCTGCCGAGCTTGTCGTGCAGGGTCTTGCACTGCTGCAGCCACCGTTCGGTGCTGCCGGTGAGGGCACCGCCGAAGGAGAAGCCCCGGATCTTGGTCGACGCGGTGCTCGCGTACTCGGTGAGGCTGTGCGCGCCGGGGCCGGCCTTGCCGTTGGCGCTGTCGAGGTCGGTGGCGATCTGCCGCGCTATTCCGGCCGAGGCGTTGAGTTCGTGCGGGGTGTCCAGCTGGGTGGTGCCGAGGGCGGGCGGGATCAGTACGGGGTTGACACCGTTGGGCGGGGCCGGATTGGAGTACGGCGACTTCGCCGCGTACGTGGACGCCAGGCTCGGCACCGGGTCCTTGGCCGGTGCGACCGGTCCGGTGACGAAGTTCGGGTTACCCATGTGCGCGGAATCCTCCCCAATCGGCAAAGCGGCCGCTCCCCTGCGGCATGACGACCGTACAGGGAGCCTCCGTCAGTGCACCGACCCACCCTCCGTGATTCCGTGGGCGCGGGGAGTGGCCGGGTTCACCGGGCCTGGGTCGAGGGGGAATTGGCGGCTCGGCGCGGGGGTGGAGGTCTTGTTACCGGCGGGTCGCTTGCCTATCATCCCGAGTGTGACAGCTTTACTGTCAAACCCGTCGGGAAGGGTTCAGCAGCCAGTGGGTGACGCGAGCAGGGCGCCGGAGGCCGGGGGGCCGTTGGCGGGTGTGCGGGTGGTGGAGCTCGCCGGGATCGGGCCGGGGCCGTTCGCGGCGATGCTGCTGGGGGACCTCGGGGCGGACGTGGTGCGGGTGGACCGGCCGGAGCCGTCGCCGCTCGGTACGGACCCGGCGTACGACCTCAGCAACCGCAACAAGCGTTCGGTGCTGATCGACCTGAAGTCCCCGGAGGGCCCCGGGCGGGTGCTGGACCTGGTCGAGCGGGCGGACCTGCTGATCGAGGGCTACCGGCCGGGCGTCGCGGAGCGGCTCGGGGTCGGTCCCGAGGCGTGCCTGGCGCGCAACCCGGCGCTGGTGTACGGGCGGATGACCGGCTGGGGGCAGCACGGCCCCCGGGCGGCGACGGCCGGGCACGACCTCGGGTACGCGGCCGTCGCCGGGGTGCTCGGGATGGTGGCGGCGCCGGGCGGGGCCGAGGAGGCCCCCGGCATCCCGGCCAACCTGCTGGGCGACTACGCGGGCGGCTCGCTCTACCTGGTCGTCGGCCTGCTCGCCGGGTTGCACCACGCCCGCGCCACCGGCGCCGGGCAGGTGGTCGACGCCGCGATCGTGGACGGCGCGGCGCACCTCGGCTCCATGCTGTGGGGCCTGCTCGCGGCCGGCCACTGGCAGGACCGCCGGGGCGTCAACCTGCTGGACGGCGGCGCGCCCTTCTATGCGGTGTACCGGGCGGCCGACGGCGGCCACCTGGCCGTCGGCGCGCTGGAGCCGCGCTTCTACGCGGAGTTCGCCCGGCTGCTGGAGCTGGGCCCGGACGCGCCCGGCCAGTACGACCCGGCCCGCTGGCCCGAACTCCGCGCCCTGATCGCCGCCCGCTTCGCCACCCGGACCAGGGCCGAGTGGGAGGCCGTCTTCGCGGGCTCCGACGCCTGCGTGGAGCCGGTCCTGACGATGCGTCAGGCATCGGCGGACGCCCACCTGTCGGCGCGCGGGACGTACGTCGAGGCGGACGGCGTCACCCAGCCGGCCCCCGCCCCGCGCTTCTCCGCCACCCCGGGCGCCCTGCGCCGCCCGCCGGCCCGGCCGGGCGCGGACACCGCCGAGGTGGCCCGCGACTGGGGCGTCCCCGCCCTCGATCCTGACACACCGGCCCCAGGGACCGGCGGTACCTTCCCCAACTCCACGGCAGAGCAAGGAGAGTAGCGTTGCAGCGCGAGATCTTCACCGAGCAGCACGACGACTTCCGGGCCACCGTGCGGGCCTTCCTGGCCAAGGAGGTGCTGCCGCACTACGACCGCTGGGAGAAGGCCGGTATCGTCGACCGCTCCGCCTGGCTCGCGGCCGGCCGCCAGGGCCTGCTCGGCCTGGCCGTCCCCGAGGAGTACGGCGGTGGCGGCACCCCGGACTTCCGCTACGCCGCCGTACTGGCCGAGGAGTTCGCCCGGGCCGGCGCGTCCGGACTGGCGATCGGCCTGCACAACGACATCATCGGCCCGTACCTCACCTCGCTCGCCACCGAGGAGCAGAAGCGCCGCTGGCTGCCCGGCTTCTGCTCGGGCGAGCTGATCACCGCGATCGCGATGACCGAGCCCGGCACCGGCTCCGACCTCCAGGGCATCCGCACCCAGGCGGTCGACCAGGGGGACCACTTCCTGCTCAACGGCGCCAAGACCTTCATCTCCAACGGCATCCTCGCCGACCTGGTGATCGTGGTCGCCCGCACCACCCCCGAGGGCGGCGCGCACGGGCTGAGCCTGCTGGCCGTCGAGCGCGGCACGCCCGGTTTCGAGCGCGGCCGCAACCTCGACAAGATCGGCCAGAAGGCCCAGGACACCGCCGAGTTGTTCTTCGAGGACGTCCGGGTGCCGAAGGAGAACCTGATCGGCGAGCTCAACGGCGGCTTCGTCCACCTGATGCAGAACCTCGCCCAGGAGCGGCTCACCATCGCCGCCGCGGCGATCGCCGGCGCCGAGTACCTGGTCGAGATCACCACCGACTACGTCAAGCAGCGCGAGGCCTTCGGCCGTCCGCTCGCCAGGCTCCAGCACGTCCGCTTCGAGATCGCCGAGCTGGCCACCGAGTGCGCCGTCACCCGCGCCTTCGTGGACCGCTGCATCACCGAGCACAACCGCTGGGCGCTCACCCCGGCGGACGCCTCGATGGCCAAGTGGTGGGCCACCGAACTGCAGAAGCGCACCGCCGACCGCTGCCTCCAACTGCACGGCGGCTACGGCTACATGAGCGAGTTCCCGGTCGCCCGGGCGTTCACCGACGGCCGCATCCAGACCATCTACGGCGGTACCACCGAGATCATGAAGGAGATCGTGGGCCGCTCCATCCTCGGCTGAGCGCCCCCGTCCTTCCGAGCCCCCAGAGTCCCCGCTCCGAACAAGCCCCCCGCCCCGAAAACCCGCTGAAAGGCGTTCCCACCGTGACCACCGAAGCGTACGTCTACGACGCGATCCGCACCCCGCGCGGCCGGGGCAAGGCCACCGGCTCGCTGCACGGCACCAAGCCGATCGACCTGGTCGTCGGCCTGATCCACGAACTGCGCGGCCGCTACCCCGGGTTGGACCCGGCCGCGATCGACGACATCGTGCTCGGCGTGGTCAGCCCAGTCGGCGACCAGGGCTCCGACATCGCCCGGATCGCGGCCATCGCGGCCGGCCTGCCCGACACCGTCGCCGGCGTCCAGGAGAACCGCTTCTGTGCCTCCGGCCTGGAAGCCGTCAACCTGGCCGCCGCCAAGGTCCGTTCCGGCTGGGAGGACCTGGTCCTGGCCGGCGGCGTGGAGTCGATGTCCCGGGTGAAGATGGCCTCCGACGGCGGCGCCTGGTTCGCCGACCCGATGACCGCGTACGAGACCGATTTCGCCCCGCAGGGCATCGGCGCCGACCTCATCGCCACCATCGAGGGCTTCTCCCGCACCGACGTGGACGCCTTCGCCGCCGAGTCCCAGGCCCGCGCCGCCAAGGCCCAGGCGGACGGCCTGTTCGACCGCTCGGTCGTCCCGGTCCGCGACCGCAACGGCCTGGTCGTGCTGGAGCGCGACGAGTTCATCCGCCCCGGCACCACCGTCGAGACCCTGGCAGGCCTCAAGCCGTCCTTCGCCGGCATCGGCGAGGCCGGCGGCTTCGACGCCGTCGCCCTCCAGAAGTACCACTGGGTCGAGGCCATCGACCACGTCCACCACGCGGGCAACTCCTCCGGCATCGTGGACGGCGCCGCGCTGGTGGCCATCGGCAACCGCGAGGTCGGCGAGCGGTACGGGCTGCGCCCGCGCGCCCGGATCGTCTCCGCCGCCGTCTCCGGCTCCGAGCCGACCATCATGCTCACCGGCCCCGCCCCGGCCACCCGCAAGGCGCTCGCCAAGGCCGGGCTCACCGCCGCCGACATCGACCTGGTCGAGATCAACGAGGCCTTCGCCGCGGTCGCGCTCCGCTTCATCCGCGAACTCGGCTTCCGCCACGACCAGGTGAACGTCAACGGCGGCGCGATCGCGCTCGGCCACCCGCTCGGCGCCACCGGCGCGATGCTGCTCGGCACCGTGGTCGACGAACTGGAGCGGCGCGACCTGCGGTACGGCCTGATCACCCTCTGCGTGGGCGGCGGCATGGGCATCGCCACCATCGTCGAGCGCATCTGAGCCCACGCGTCGCCCGCCGCCTCCCTTCGTGGGACACGCCGCGCGTGGTACCTCCCTCTGCAGACCGGTAGACCGGTAGACCTGGAGAACTTGATGAGCGACACCACCACCATCCGCTGGGAGCAGGACCAGGACGGCGTGGTCACCCTCGTCCTCGACGACCCCACCCAGTCCGTCAACACCATGAACGAGGCCTTCACCGCCGACTTCGAGACCGTCGTCGGGCGGCTCGCCGCCCTGGCCGCCGCGGACGCGCTGCGCGGCGTGGTGATCGCCTCCGGCAAGAAGACCTTCTTCGCCGGGGGAGACCTGCGGATGCTCTCCGCCGCCCGACCCGAGGACGCCGAGGCCGTCTTCGAGAAGTCGATGCGGATCAAGCGCGCGCTGCGCACCCTGGAGACCCTCGGCAAGCCGGTCGTCGCCGCCGTCAACGGCAGCGCGCTCGGCGGCGGCCTGGAGCTCGCCCTCGCCTGCCACCACCGGATCGCGCTCGACACCCCGGCCAGCCGGATCGGCCTGCCCGAGGTCACCCTCGGCCTGCTGCCGGGCGGCGGCGGAGTGGTCCGTACGGTCCGGCTGTTCGGCATCACCGACGCCCTGCTGAAGTTCCTCCTCCAGGGCCGCCAGTACCGCCCGGCGCAGGCGCTGGAGCACGGACTGGTGCACGAACTGGTGGACACCCCGGAGGAGTTGACCGCCCGCGCGAAGGCCTGGATCGAGGCCAACCCGACCGCCGTCCAGCCCTGGGACGTCAAGGGGTACAAGATCCCCGGCGGCACCCCGGCCACCCCGGCCTTCGCCGCCAACCTGCCCGCCTTCCCGGCCAACCTGCGCAAGCAGCTCAACGGCGCGCCCTACCCGGCCCCGCGCAACGTCCTGGCCGCCGCGGTGGAGAGCGCCCAGGTGGACGTCGACACCGCGATGACGATCGAGGCCCGCTACTTCACCGAGCTGGCCTGCGGGCAGACCAGCAAGAACATGATCCAGGCGCTGTTCTTCGACATGCAGGCGGTCAACTCCGGTGCCGGACGCCCGAAGGGCGTCGAGAAGCGGCCGGTCCGCAAGGTCGCGGTGCTCGGCGCCGGGATGATGGGCGCGGGCATCGCCTACGCCTGCGCCAAGGCCGGCATCGAGGTCGTGCTCAAGGACGTCGGCATCGAGGCCGCCGAGCGCGGAAAGGCCTACTCCGAGGGGCTGTTGAACAAGGCCGTCGCGCGCGGGCGCTCCACCGAGGCCGACCGCGACGAGCTGCTGGCCCGGATCACCCCCACCGCCGAGGCCGCCGACCTGGCCGGCTGCGACGTGGTGATCGAGGCGGTCTTCGAGAACACCGAGCTCAAGCACAAGGTGTTCCAGGAGATCGAGGGCGTGGTCGGCCCCGACACGCTGCTCTGCTCCAACACGTCCACCCTGCCGATCGGCCTGCTTGCCGGAGGCGTCGAGCGCCAGGGCGACTTCATCGGGCTGCACTTCTTCTCGCCGGTCGACAAGATGCGCCTGGTCGAGATCATCCGCGGCCCGCGCACCGGCGACGAGGCGCTGGCCCGCGCCTTCGACCTGGTCCGGCAGATCGACCGCACCCCGATCGTGGTCAACGACTCCCGCGGCTTCTTCACCTCGCGGGTGATCGGCCAGTTCCTCAACGAGGGCGTCGCCATGGTCGGCGAGGGCATCCACCCGTCCAGCATCGAACAGGCCGCCGCCCAGGCCGGCTACCCGGCCAAGGTGCTCTCCCTGATGGACGAGCTGACCCTCACCCTGCCGCGCAAGATCCGCGACGAGTACCGGCGCTCGGTGGAGGCCGCCGGCGGCAGCTGGACGCCGCACCCGGCGGACGCGGTGGTCGACCGGATGGTCGACGAGTTCGGCCGCCCGGGGCGCAGCGGCGGCGCGGGCTTCTACGAGTACGGCGAGGACGGCAGGCGCGGGCGGCTCTGGCCGGGGCTGCTGGAGCACTTCTCCGGTGCTCCGGCCGGTGCTCTGGGGGACGCCCCGGGGGACGTCCCGTTCGAGGACCTCAAGGAGCGGATGCTGTTCAGCGAGGCGCTCGACTCGGTGCGCTGCCTGGAGGAGGGCGTGCTGACCTCGGTCGCCGACGCCAACGTGGGCTCGATCCTCGGCATCGGCTTCCCGGCCTGGACGGGCGGCGTGTTCCAGTACATCAACGGGTACGAGGGCGGCCCGGCCGGCTTCGCGGCCCGCGCCCGCGAACTCGCCGCCGCGTACGGCGAGCGGTTCGCGCCGCCGGCGCTGCTGGAGCGGGTCGCGGCCGAGGGGCGGACCTTCACGGACTGACCCGCCGGCCTACCGGCCTACCGATCTGCTGACCTGCTGACCTGCTCGGACTTGGGTGAGGCCGTGGCCCGTACGGCCTCACCCGGGTTCCAGGCCCGACTCCAGGCCCGATTCCTGGTCCGACTCCCGGCTCAGCTCCTCGCCCAGTTCCTCCCGGAGCGAGCGCTGGAAGGCCGTGACCAGCGCCTGCGCCACCATCGGCTGGATGTGGTCCGTCAGCGCCCGCATCCGGGCCAGCTCGGCGGGCGCGGGCTCGCTCTCCCGGTACGGCTTCCACACCGTCTCGCGGAACAGCCGCTGCAACTCCCGTGCCGTCGCCCGGCTGTGCTCCAGCACCACCGCCCGGGCGGCCAGCAGCGTCTCCAATGGGATCGGCACGTCCAGGATCCGCACGCCCAGCGGCAGCAGCCCGGGATCCACCCGGAACACGTCCGGAGCCCGCGTCCGCTCCAGCGCCCCCATCGCGGCGAGCCGCTCGACCTGCCCCTCCGTCAGGCCCCGCCCGGCCCGCCGCTCCAGCTGCGCCCGGGTGACCTCCTCCGGGGTCTCCGGCGTCCACGACGCCACCAGCGCACGGTGGATCGCCAGGTCCAGCGGCGTACTGTCCTCCGGCAACCGCGCCAGGTACCGCTCGATCGCGGCCAGCGTCAGGCCCTGCCGCTGCAACTCCTCGATCAGCTCCAGCCGGTCCAGGTGCGCCGCCCCGTACAGACCCACCCGCCGCGGCCCCAGCTCCGGCGGCGGCAGCAGCCCCTTCGTCCCGTAGAACCGCACCGTCCGCACCGTCACCCCGGCCCGCGCCGCCAGCTCGTCCACCGTCAGCCGCACTCCGCCCCCCACCCCGCCGTGCTCCCCCATCCGCCGCCTCCCGTGCTGGCACACTCCTGCTGTGACAGCAGCAGTGTGACAGTGGTGGGCGGGCCGGTCCACCGATGCGGGCGGCGGGCGGCAGGCGAGCGGCGGGGGTGTGCGGGAGTGCGGGCGCGTGCGGACGCGTGGGGGCGCTGACGCCGACGCCCCGGCCGTCCGCCGGGGGACCGGCTTCGGGCAGGGGCGTCGGGGTTGCGGCGTCGGGGTTGCGGTGGCCCGGGGGGTCAGGCGAGGGCGGCGTGGTGGCGGCGGGTGACCTCGGGGTGGGCCCTGGTGTAGCCCTTCCACTCGTTGAGGCCGAAGTCGGCGAAGAGCGGGTTGGCCGGGTCGGCGGTGGCGCCGGGGGCGTGGTGGGCGAGCGGGAAGTCCAGCGGCTCGATGTGGGCGTCGAGGCGCGGGTTGTAGAAGAACGGCACCGAGAAGCGCTCGCGGGCGCCGACCGGGCTCACCACGCGGTGGTTGGTGGCCTTGAGGTAACCGTCCGTGGCCACCTCCAGCAGCTCGCCGAGGTTGACGACGAAGGCGCCGTCGAGCGGCGGGACCTCGAGGAAGGTGCCGTCCGCGCGCTCGACCTGGAGGCCGCCGACGGTGTCCTGCAGCAGCAGGGTGATGAAGCCGTAGTCCTTGTGGGCGCCCACGCCCTGGCCGGCGCCGTCCGGGGCGGTGCCGGGGTAGCGGACCAGCTTGAGGCGCAGGTGGGGGTGGCCCGCGAAGGCCTCGTCGTAGAAGTCGGGGCGGGCGCCGATCGCGGCGAGGAGTTCGTGCAGCAGGCGGCGGGCGACCGCGCCGAGGTGGTCGATCCAGCCGAGCGCGGCGGTGCGCAGCTCGGGGAGGGCCTCGGGCCACTGGTTGGGCCCCTCCAGCCACCAGTACGGGGGCTCGCCGCTGCCGGGGACGTGCGGGGGCAGCTCGGCGCCGATGTCCAGCTGGTCGCGCCAGTCCTGGCTGCCGCCGGTGCGCTCGTCGCCGGTGCGGGTGTAGCCCCGGTAGTGGGGGGAGTTGAGGTTGCTCACGGCGAGCCGGTCGGCCTCGGGGAGGGCGAAGAAGGCGCGCATGGCCCGGGCGAGCGCGGCCGTCTCCTCCGGGGTGACGCCGTGGCCGACCAGCTGGAAGAACCCGACGCCGGTGGCCGCGGCGCGGAGCTCGTCGTGCAGGCGGCGGCGGTCGTCCGGGCTGCCGTCGGCGAGCGAGAGGTCGATCACCGGGAGGGCGTCCGCCGAGGGGGCTTCCGCCGAGGGGGAGCCG
This sequence comes from Kitasatospora sp. NPDC057518, assembly GCF_042802075.1. Taxonomy (NCBI): domain Bacteria; kingdom Bacillati; phylum Actinomycetota; class Actinomycetes; order Kitasatosporales; family Streptomycetaceae; genus Kitasatospora; species Kitasatospora sp. NPDC057518. The sequence continues at coordinate 59,264 of NZ_JBHVEU010000001.1, read as the reverse complement.
GTGCCGGTGCCGGTCTCGGATATGGGCGTGTACTGCTGCGTCATGTGTGACATCCGCTGGGTCTCGTCCCGGCTGGTCCCGGTGGTCGACCGGGGGCGGCCGGAGCTGTGCCTGGTGCGGCGGGTGCTCCGGGGCCGGGAGGTGGTGGCGGCCGGGCAGGGGTCGCCGTTGAGGGTGGGTGGCGCGAGGTTCAGCCGGAGCGTCGACAGGACATGGTCGTCACGCGGAGCAGGTCCACGTGGCGGCGGCGAACAAGGATGAGCACCCCACCAGCCTAATTGACCCGTTCTGCGGCAGGCGAGCCCCCTGCAGCGGAGGGCCACTCGCCATTTGTCGGTGATCTATCAAGTTGTGGGACGGTAGTGCCGGAGTGTGGGCGGTGGCGGCTCCTTTCGGGAGTCGTTCAGGAGTTGTTGAGGTAGGCCAGGACGGCCAGGACCCGGCGGTTGTCGTCGTCGGAGGGCTGGAGGTCGAGCCGGACGAAGATCGATGCGGTGTGCTTGGCGACGGCCCGCTCGGTGATCACCAGCTGCTGGGCGATCGCCGCATTGGACCGGCCCTCCGCCATCAGTCCGAGCACCTGCCGCTCTCGCGGGGAGAGCGTGGAGACCGGGCCGGCCGAGGAGTTGTGGGTGAGCAGCCGGGTGATCACCTCCGGATCCATCGCGGTGCCGCCCTGGGCGACCCGCCGCACGGCGTCGATGAACTGGGTGCCGTCCATCACCCGGTCCTTGAGCAGGTAGCCGATCCCGCCGGTGCTGCCGGCCAGCAGCTCGCGGGCGTACAGCTGCTCCACGAACTGCGACAGCACCAGGACGGGCAGGCCCGGGTGGGCCTGACGGGCCGCCAGCGCCGCCCGCAGGCCCTCGTCGGTGAAGCTCGGCGGCAGCCGGACGTCCACCACGGCGATGTCGGGCCGGTCCGCGGCCACCGCGGCGAGCAGCTGCTCGCCGTCCTCCACCGCCGCGGTGACCTTCATGCCGTTGGCCTCCAGCAGCCGGGTCAGTCCGTCCCGGAGGAGGAAGAGGTCTTCGGCGATGACAACGCGCACGGGATCTCCAGGTTCACGATGGTCGGCCCACCGGGCGGGCTGCTGATCGCGAGCACCCCGTCGAAGGCGGCCAGTCGGCGTTCGGTTCCGCTGAGGCCGGTCCCCCGGGACGGCTCGGCGCCGCCGCGCCCGTCGTCGGTGACCGATATCCGCAGCAGCCCGTCACTGTGCCCTATCTCGATCCACACCCGCGAGGCCCCGGCGTGCTTCACCACGTTGGCCAGCAGCTCCGTCACCGCGAAGTAGGCGGCCGACTCCACCGGGGCGGGAGCCCGGCCGGGCAGGCCGCCGGTGAGGCCGACCGGCAGCGGCAGGTCCAGCGCCGTCGCCCGCACCGCGTCGGCCAGGCCGCGGTCGGCGAGCACCGGGGGGTGGATCCCGCGGACCAGGTCCCGCAGCTCGCCCAGCGCCTTCACCGAGGACAGCCGGGCCTCGGCCAGCAGCGGCCCGAGGGCGTCCGGGTCGTCCTTCAGCTGCTCGGCCACGGTCAGCAGCATGCCCAGTGCGACCAGTCGGGCCTGCGCCCCGTCGTGCAGGTCCCGCTCGATCCGGCGCAGCTCGGCCGCGCCGGCGTCGATGGTGTCCGCCCTGGTCCGCGCGAGATGGCTGACCTGGCGGGCCAGCTCGGCCCGGCGGGAGGGCCCGAGCAGGGCCCGGGCGGCCTTCTCGTGGATCCGCAGGGCCGGCGGGGCGGCCCACAGGACGGCCAACGGGGCGATGGTCAGGCCCATCGAGTAGACGACGCCCAGGGCGAAGAACGGTCCGTTCCGGCCGAAGACCTCCAGGGCGACCGGGGTCAGCACGACGATCGCAGCGGTGAGCAGCACGGTGGCGCCGGTGAGCAGCGTCCAGGCGAAGTCCCGCCAGGTCGCCGGGTCGGTGAGCCAGCCGCCGGCCCGCAGTCGCGGCCAGGCCCCGGCGCGGACCGGCCGGCGGTACGGCACCGGTATCGGCCGCCCGCTCCACTTCCCGACGGTGCGCCTGCTCTCCGTCGCGATCCAGCGGGCGCCGAACAGCCCGAGCACCAGCAGTGCGGGCGCCAGCCAGACCGAACCGGACCGGCCGCCCGGCGCCGCACCGCCGTAGAGGTGGGCCGCCATCAGCGCTATCGTCCCCGGAGCGAACAGCGCGGCGCCGACCGCCCGGCCGCCGCCCCCGGTGGCCCAGCAGAGCGCCCACAGGGCGACCGGTGCCATCGGCACCGCCAGGATCAGCGGCCCGCCCGGGGTGAAGCCCCCGGGCTCGTCCGGACCGAACAGCGCGGTGGCCAGCAGGACCGGCCCCGCCAGCAGTGCGAGGAACCCCGTCACGGCCAGCGTCACCGCGTACCAGGCGCGCACCCCGTCCGCACACGCCCGGCCGACCCGCAGGGCCAGTCCGTTCAGCACTCCCGCGTCCATGACGCGCCCCCTCTCCCTTGCGCGGCCCCGCCCGGAGGCCGCGGTGCCGCGACCCGAAGCCGCGGTTCCGAAGCTGTCGTTCCGGGGCCTCGCGGACCCCGGTTCCGATCTTTCGCTGGGTCAGTCTGCCCGGCCGGGGCCTCTGGTGCTCTAGGCCTGAACACCCAGTTCGGGGTGTATCTGGATACACCCCGTAGAGGCCGTCCAGACGGCTGTCGGCACCCCGCCGCCGATTCGTAGCGTGATGTTCCGTCAGCCGGCCCGGGCTTCCCGGGGCCGGACGCCGAACAGTGGAGGGCCCGTGAACGCGCCGATCATCCGGATCCGCGGCGTCAGCAAGACGTACGACCGATCCGACGCCGCCCGTCCCGCCCTGGCCGGGCTCGACCTGGAGGTCCGGGCCGGCGAGGCACTGGCCGTGCTCGGCCGTTCGGGCAGCGGCAAGTCCACCCTGCTGAACCTGATCGCCGGCCTCGACCGCCCGAGCGAGGGCGAGGTGGAGGTGGACGGCGTCGCCGTGCACCGGCTCGGCGAGGCCGCGCTGGCCGAGTACCGGCGGGCCCGGATCGGCATGGTGTTCCAGTTCTTCAACCTGCTGGACGACCTGACCGCGGAGGACAACGTGCTGCTCCCGGCCCAGCTGGCCGGGATGCGGCGGGAGCAGGCGCGGGCCCGGGCCGGGGAACTGCTGGAGCGGCTGGGGGTGGCCCGGCACGCCAAGGCCTTCCCCGGCCGGCTCTCCGGCGGGGAGCGCCAGCGGGTCGCGGTCGCCCGGGCGCTGATGAACCGTCCGCCGCTGCTGCTGGCCGACGAGCCCACCGGGGCGCTGGACACCGCCTCCGCCGCCGACGTCCGCGACCTGCTGCGCGGGCTCAACGCGGAGGGCCAGACGATCCTGCTGGTCACCCATGACACCGCGCTCGCCGAGGCCTGCGCCGACCGGACGATCGAACTGCTCGACGGCCGGCTGGTCCGGGACACGGCGGCCGTGCCGGCACCGGGCGGTGGCCGATGAGCGCGCTCGGCAAGGTGGTACGCGCCGGGGTCGGCCGTCGGCGGGTGCAGACCCTGGTGATGGTGCTCACCACGATGGTGTCCGTGACGGCGTGCATCCTCGCGCTCGGGCTGCTGGTCGCCGCCCAGGGCCCGTACCAGCGCTCCTTCGCCGACCAGCGCGGCGCCCACCTCAACGTGCTGTACGACCGGGCCAGGGCGAGCCCCGCCCAGCTCGCCGCGACGGCCCACGCGCCCGGCGTGACGGCCTCGGCCGGCCCCTACCAGGCGGTCGCCGTCCAGCCGCGCTCCGGCCCCGATACCCGGATCCCGCCGGCCGGGAGCCCGCTGCCGCCGATGACGCTGGTCGGCCGCGCCCAGGACGGCCCGCTGGACGGCCTGCGGATCACCAAAGGCCGCTGGGTCGCCGGCCCCGGCGAGGTGGTGTTCCTGGACGGGCACTCGCCGCTGGCGGTCGGCGACAGCATGGAGTTCCCGGAGCTGCCGGGGCATCCGACGCTCAAGGTCGTCGGCCTGGCGGCCTCGGTCTCCTGGAGCGCGGACGGCTGGGTCGCCCCGGAGCAGGTGGCCGGGCTGACGGCGCCCGGCACGGAGCCCTCCGTCCAGTACCTCTACCGCTTCGCCCACGCCGGCGGCGACGCCGAGGTGGAGGCCGACCGTGCCGCACTGGCCGCCGCGGTCCCGGGCGGGGCGCTCGCCAGGGCCACCTCCTACCGGCCCGCCCAGGAGGAGGCGAACCGGACGGCCTCGACCTTCGTCCCGTTCGTCACGGCCTTCGGGGTGCTCGGCCTGGCCATGTCGGTGCTGATCATCGGAGTCGTGGTCAGCGGCGCCGTCAGCGCCGCCACCCGGCGGATCGGCATCCTCAAGTCCCTGGGCTTCACCCCGGCCCAGGTGGCGCGCGCCTACGTCGGCCAGGCGCTGATACCCGCCGGGGTCGGCACGGCGCTCGGTGTGCTCCTCGGCAACCTGCTGTCCGTACCGGTCCTCGGGCTGGCGCACAAGGCCCTGCGCGGCGGGCTGCTCGGCATCCCGGTCTGGGTGGACGTCGTGGTCGCGGTGGCGGCCCTGGGGGCGGTGGCGGGCACCGCGCTGGTACCGGCGCTGCGGGCCGGGCGGCTGCGGACGGTGGAGGCGCTCGCGGTCGGCCGGACGGCGCCGGGCGCCAAGCGGGCAGCCGCCCGCGGCACGGTCGGCGGGGCGGGGGCGGTGGGCCCGGTGTCCCGGGCGCAGGAGCTGATCGGCCGGCTGCCGGTGCCACGGGCGCTCAGCCTCGGGCTGGCCTCCCCGCTCAACCGGCCGGGCCGCTCGGCGACCACCGGGGCCGCCGTGGTGCTCGGCACGGTCGGGGTCACCCTCTGCGTCGGCCTGACGCTCTCGCTGGGCTCGATCCAGGACGGTCTGGCGGCCGACCGCGCGGGCAAGGTGGTGGTCCAGACCCCGTTCGACGGCTCCGCGCCGTCCGCCGACCACGTGGACGAGGCGGCCGTGGCCAGGGCCGTCGACTCCCGCCCGGGCACCCGGGCCTGGTACAGCACCGTCCCGACCCCGGCCGCCCTGGCCGGCAGCACCGGGCGCTCCGAAGTGGTCGCGTTCAGCGGCGACACCTCCTGGAGCGGCTTCCAACTGGTCTCCGGCCGCTGGTTCCACGGCCCCGGCGAGGTCGTGGTGGCCGCCGCCACCCTGCGGGCCACCCAGGCGAAGGTCGGTGACACCGTCACCCTCACCGACCACGGACGCAGCACCCCGGCGAAGATCACCGGCGAGGTCCTGACCACCAACGACCTGGTGTTCACGGACCGGTCCACGCTGGCGCCGCTCGGCGGCGCGATCCACGCCGAGGCGCTCACCTTCCACATCGACCTCACCCCGGGCACCGATGCGAAGTCCTACGCCGACGGGCTGGACCAGGCCGTGAAGCCGCTGGGCCTGAGCGCCGACCCCGGAGAGGAGCACCTCAGCATCGTGGTGCTGGCGATGAACACCCTGGCGGGCACGCTCACGCTGCTGCTCTCCGTGGTGGCGGGACTCGGGGTGCTCAACACCGTGCTGCTGGACACCCGGGAGCGGGTGCACGACCTCGGGGTGCTCAAGGCGCTCGGGATGTCACCCCGGCAGACCGTCGGCATGGTGCTCACCTCGGTCTGCGGCAGCGGGCTGGCGGCCGGGGTGATCGGGGTCCCGATCGGCATCCTGGTGCACCACCGGGTGATGCCCGCGATGGCACGGGCCGCCGGAATCGGGGTGCCGGACGCCGACCTCGCCGTGTTCGCCCCGTCGGTGGTGGGGCCGCTGATACTCGGCGGCCTGGTGCTGGCCCTGCTCGGAGCCGTCCTCCCGGCCACCTGGGCGGCCCGCACCAGGACGGTCACGGCGCTGCGGACGGAGTGACGACGCGGGGGAGGGCCAGGAAACGAAACAAAACCCGGTACCCGGCCCCGTCTGGGAACCCCCCGTAAGGCTCCCAGACAGGGCCGGGCCGGGCAGGGCCGACCCAGGCCGTCCGATCAGGCCCGGATCAGGCCCGGACCAGGCCCGGACCAGGCCCGGACCAGGCCCGGATCAGGACAGCCGTGCCGCCGCGTACGCCTCCATGGCAGCACGCTGGTAAGCGGCCAGGCCCGGGGCGATGGCCTCGTACGCGGCGCTCCACTGCTCGTTCTCGGTGCAGGAGCGGGCGATCGCCAGGTACTCCTCGGTCGAGACGGACCGGAAGTCGTGGAGCAGCCGGTACTCCTCCTCGACCGTGCTCTGCACGGCCTCGGCGTCGGCCGGGTGGCCGGCCGCCTTCAGCTCCGCCAGGCGGATCATGCGGGCGGTCCGCTCGCGCTGCCCGGCCTCGATCTCGGCCGGGGTCATCGCGGCGGTCGCGCGCCGGGCCGCCTCGGCGTGCTCGGGGAAGTCGCGCAGGCTCGCGTCGACGTCGTCGGGCTGGATGCCCTCGAACAGGTTCTCGGGGCGGTTGATGGTCATGGGTGTGCCGTCCTTCTGGGAACGTTCCAGGTCGGCGATCGTGCGGGAAACGGTGGCGGCCAGGGCGTCGAGCCGGTCGCGCTCGGCGACCAGCCGCCGGCGGTGGCCCCGCAAGGCCTCCAGCTCGTCCACCTGATCGCTCAGGATCCGGGCGATCTCGGTCAGCCCCACGCCCAGCGCCCGCAGTACCAGGATCTGTTGCAGCTGGAGCAGCTGCCGCTCCTCGTAGTAGCGGTGGCCGTTGGAGCCGATCCAGGCCGGGGGCAGCAGCCCGATCTCGTCGTAGTGCCGCAGGGTCCTGGCCGTCACACCGGACATCCGGGCCACCTCGGCGATGGGCCAGGCCATGGTTGCCTCCCTCGTTTCCACATCCCACGTTCGCGTGGACCAGGGCCGGTTCTCCGGCCCTGGTCACGACGGTAGAAGCTGCCGCTGCGGCAGCTTCAAGCCCGGGACTTCCACGCTGCCCGCACGTTGTCGTACGGCCGCTCAGACCTCGCCGAACCAGTCCAGGGACTGCCCGTGCGGTCCGGTGAAGGCCACCGGCCGCTCGTCCAGGGCGAGCGCGAACAACCCGGCGACGGCCGCCGGGCGGGGGAGGCGTCGGGCGACGGCCGGCAGCACCGAGACGGCCTCGTTGGAGATCCAGTGCCCGGGCAGCTCACGCATCGTCGCCGCGAACTCCTCCCGCTCCTCCGGCGGCAGGTACGCGAGCACCGCGCTGTGGAACACCACCGGCGTCGCCCCCGCCGGGGCCCGCGCGACCAACTCCCGTACCGTCGCGTTGAGATCGCCGCGCACCAGCAGCGGCGGTTCGGCCCGGGCGACCCGGACGGCGCCGCGCAGCCGCTCCAGCCGATGGGTCTGCTCGGGCCAGACCAGCGACTCCAGCCAGCGCATGTCCTCCTCGGCCCGCACGTCCAACGGATTGAGGTCGATCCCGGCCCGCCACACCACCTCGGGCAGCCGTTCCCGCAGGGAGCCGGGGAGCGGCACCGGCCCGCTCACCACGCAGTCCAGCGTCACCGGGCTCGCGGCGGCGCCGAACTCGGCGACCGGGGCACCGGCCCCACGCTCATGTCCGTCCCCGTCCCCCTGCCCGTCCCCGTCCCGCTGCCCGTCCTTGTCCCGGTCCCCGGCCAGGTACCGGTACCGATACCGGTCCGGGTACAGGCAGAGCCCGGCCGAGGCGCCCACCTCGATCAGGGCGAGCGGCTGCGGCAGCGCGGCCAGCAGCGGCAGCAGGGTGGCGCAGCGGCCCGCCTCGTTGGTCTGCGTCCGCCGCTCCAGCATCGTCGCCGAGACCTCGGCCCACCGCTGCGCCGCCCAGTCGCGGAAGGTCGGCCAGCCCTCCGTCACCGGCCCACCCAGGTGCCGGACCGCGCCGAACAGCAGGTTCGGCTGCCGCTTCACGGCCGGAAGCCCGTCCAGCAGTGCGCGCAACTCCCCGTCCCCGGCGACGCCTTCGGCCAGTTCCTGGTAGATCGGCGAGTTCCCGCGCGCCTCCCGCTCCGCGAACGCCCGGTAGAGCTCCTCCGTGTCGCCGCGCATCCCCCACCGGTCCTTTCGACGCCTTCGCGAGTGATCGAATCGGCCCAGCCTACGCCCGGACCGACGTGCCACCCGCTGACCCCAAGCGCTCTCCCGGACGGTGAAGCAGGAGTGGCGCGGTCCGCCGTGACCGCCGGGTGGTGGGGAGCTCACGGCCTTGGGAGCGACTGGGTTCGGGGCGTACCGGCCCGGCGGATCGGCCACCGGGTGACCGGCAGGTGGCCCGTCGGGTGAGCATGAGTTCGGTGTCGGGCCTGCGGTGAACAGCGTCACCGTCTCCGATGACCTCCTGGAACGCCACTTCGCCGCCTTCGAGGAACCCAACGGCGAGGGCGAGCGCGTCATTGTCCAGGAACAGCTCCCCAGGCCGCTGCCCAGGGCTCGTCCGCGAGTTCGGCAGGCTCCAGCACGCGTCGGGCGCAAGGAGAAGGAGGGTGAACTACCGCTGCTGTCGGACGACTGCGGTGCCGGCGCCCAAGTCGACACCCAGGCGAGGCGGGGCGCCGGCGTGGTCGTCGTCCCGTAGGACCAGTTGAGTCCGCCGCTGCTCGATCTGCACGCGCTTGTTGGCATTGAAGAAGGCGTGCAACTCCTCGGTCGCGGTGGCGCCAAGGCCGAGCCCGCTCCTTCGCGTCCGGGTGGTCAGACGGCGGCACAACCATCGCGGGCTGCCCGATCGAACCACGAGATGCCGGATCGAGGCCAGTGTGAAGGGCACGATCACCAGTACTGCCATGAGGAGCAGACCCGCCATCATCACCATGTCGGTCCAACGCGTGGAGGTGACACATCCGTTCCTGGCCGTTGCCGCCGTCCACGGCGGCGCCGATCGGCCGCCGACCGGGCTTGTCGCCCACTGGCGGCAACGGCTCCTGGGTGCTCAGCCGAGCAGGCCGCCCATGTGGCCGTCCTCGGCGAGCAGCCGCCAGGAGCAGCCGGGCGAGGCGAACGCCTCCGGGTCGACGGCCTCCACCAGCCGGTCCACCACCGCGCTCAGCAGCGCCTGCGGATCGAACACCGACCATGTCTCCCGGGCCCGGCCGTAGTCCCAGCGGTCCCATTCGGCGCGCAGCCGCTCGTACGTCCAGAGGGCGTAGAGCAGGGCGGACAGGTCGCGGTTGAGGTAGGCCTCGGGGTGGCCGTCGTCGTACCAGTCCGGCAGCTCCAGCCGGCCGGTGGCGCCGTCCAGGGCGATCGTGAGGTCGGTCGGCCAGTCCCCGAGGGCGAGGAAGTCCCGCTGGTACGGGCGTTCCTCCTCGCCGTCGAAGTACTCGGGGTAGGCCTCGCCCATGGTGACCAGCGGTTCCTCGCACACCCCGAACATCGCCCCGCCCAGCGGCAGGCCGACCTCGGTCAGCAGCCGCCGGGTCGGCTCGTGGACCAGGGCGGCGGGCAGCTCGGCGGGCCGGAAGCGGTGCACCCGGCCGGGGCCGCCGTCCTCGTCCGTCAGCGCGGCCAGCTCCGCCACCAGCTCCGGGGCTATCGCGTACGCGGGCCCGCCCGGACCGCCCGGCAGGGCGCCCCAGCCCAGCGCCCGCACCAGCAGCGCGGTGCCCCAGTGCGGGGGCGGTGCGGAGCCGTCGCCGAACAGGCCGGGATCGATCTCCCGCATCCGCCGTTCGGCCCCCGCCAGCACCTCGGCCAGGACGGCCGGTCCGCGCCGCCCGTCCAGCGCCTCCGGGCGCAGCGCCGCCTCGGCCACCGCGTCGACCTCGCGCACCAGGCCCGCGAGCGCGGTCAGGCCGGAGGCCAGCAGGTCGCGCCGCGGGCCGCCGTTGTCCAGGAACACCTCACCGGTCACCCCGTCCAGCAGCACCAGGCTGCCGCCGGCGGCGAACGGCGTGCAGTACTCCGTCTCCCCGAGGACGAACAGCCGCTCCGCCTCCGCCGGGAACGCCGTCAGCTCCCCGCCCCGGAGCGCCTCGAAGTCCAGGAACGCCCCGGCCGCAGGCAGCCCCTCCCGCACCAGGAACTCCCGGCTCCCCGCGTGCACCACCCCACCCGGCAGCTCCGCCACCCGCTCACACCTCACGTGCCCCCACCCTTTCCCGGCCTGCCCCGTGACCCACAGACCCTAGCGGTCCGGCCTGACAGTGCTGAGGTGTGCTGTGGGTGGGGGAGGTGTGCGGTGGCCCGCCCGGGTCACGGCAGCGCGACCTCGTCGACGTTCCAGTGTTCGGGCAGGTCCGCGTCGCAGAAGGCGCAGGCGTAGTGCTCCTCGCGGACGAGGTTGCAGTTGCCGCACCGCGGGCAGCGGCGGAAGACCGCGGCGTGGGTGAAGGCGCCGGGGTGCGGGAGTCCGACGAGGGTGAGGGCGGCGGCGACGGCGGGCCAGGAGGTGGTGTCGGGGCAGTAGCCGGTGGAATGGTTGCCGACCGTCTCGACCTCCCAGCCGTCCCGCGAACGCCGGAACCCGATCTCCCCGGCGCTCAGCACCAACTCACCACCCGCGCAGGCCACATGCTCGCTACGGTGCGGAGCAAGCCGCAGTGTGCCGCCGAGGCCGACCACGAAGGTGAACGGCTCCGCGAGCTCCGCCGCCGTCCGCTCCGCCCGCTCCTCCGCCCAGGCGGCGAACTCGCCTGCTGTCCGTACCGGTTGGCCGCGTCCGGTGCCCGTCCCGCCGTCGTCCCCCGGCCACAGTTCCGGCGGTCCCACGTACCGGTACGCCCGTCCGAAGCCGTCCGCCGTCTCCGTCGCGACTCCCCGTTCGGTCAGCCGCACTCGCCAGTACGCCATCTCGACGGCCGTCCCGCTCAGGCCGAAGTCCCTCAGCTCGTCGAGGAGTTCCCGGGTCTGCCGGAGCGGGAGCCCCGCGCGGCCTCCTGGCCCGGTCGCAGCAGACGGCTACGCACTGGGGGCAGAACCGCTCGGCATCCCACCGCAACTCCCGCCCGTGCAGCAGGAACTGGCCGACGCTGCGGACGGCGGTGCCCCCGCAGTCCGGGCACCGGACGGCCGTCCTCGCGCCCTGCCCCTCGTCCGTCACGCCGGATGCCCCCATGCCCCATGCTCCCGTGTGCCCGTGCCCTGCCCCCGATGTCCGACACCCTACGGCGCCCCGCACCCGCCACCCCCGGCCCCGTAGAGTGCGGGGATGAAGCGCTATCTGCTGACCGGCACCCCGGGGGCCGGGAAGACGGCGGTCCTGCGGTGGTTGGAGTGCGCGGGCTACCCGGTGGTCGAGGAGGCCGCCACGGACGTCATCGCGCTGCGGCAGGCCCAGGGCGTGCCGGAGCCGTGGACGGACCCGTCGTTCGTGGACGCGGTGGTCTCCCTGCAGCGGCAGCGGCAGGAGGGGGCCGTCGGCGGGCCGGGGGAGGTGCGGTTCTTCGACCGCTCGCCGGTGTGCACGTACGCCCTGGCGGTGTACCTCGGTCATCCCGTGACCCCTTTCCTCGCCCGGGAGTTGAATCGCATCCGGGCGGAGGAGGTGTACGAACGCGAGGTGTTCTTCGTGGAGAGCCCGGGCTTCGTCACCCCGACCGAGGCGCGGCGCATCTCGTACGAGGAGTCGCTGCGGTTCGAGCGGATCCACCGGGAGGCCTATGCCGGGTTCGGGTACGTGTGCGTCCCGATCGCTCCGGGGCCGCTCGCCGACCGGGCGGCGGCCGTCGTGCGGCACGTCGGCACGCCCGCCCGGCACGGAGGCTGAGATCCCCGGCCGCTCCTCCGTCCTCCCGGTGCTCTCCGGCTCAGGCGATGCTGCCGCCCTCCCGGCGTTCTCCGGCTCAGGCGAGGCCGCCGGCCTCCCGGGCCGCCCGCTCCACGCGGTCGTGGTGGGCCCGCCACCAGTCGGTGTCGCCGGGGGCGGTGTTGGCGCCGTCGGAGCGCTGGCCGGTGGCGCCGTCGACGAGTTCGCGGACCAGGTCGGCGTGGCCGACGTGGCGGTGGGTCTCGGCGATCATGTGGACGAGTACCCGGTGCAGGGTCTGCTCATGGCGGGCGCCGAACGGCACCTTGCCGACGGCGTCCAGCGGCAGGGCCTCGATGGTGGCGTCGGAGTGCGCCCAGACCCGCCGGTAGCGCCCGACGACCTCTTCGGTGCTCTCGTCGGCCCGCGCCCACAGGTCGCCGTTCGGCTCGGTCTGGCCGGTGATCCACACCGGGGCCGGCTCGGGGAAGGGGCGGCCGAAGGTGTCGCCGAAGTACAGCGCCTCGGCGCCGGTGACGTGCTTGACCAGGCCCAGCAGGTTGGTTCCGGTGGGGGTGAGCGGGCGGCGCAGGTCGTACTCGGAGAGGCCTTCGAGCTTCCAGAGCAGGGCGTCGCGGGCGTCCTGGATGTAGATCCGGAGGTCGTTCTTGTCATCTGCAGTGGTCATGGGATCAGTCTGTTGATCGCATGATGCCTGTCCATTGATTTCCGGTCCCACCCGCCCCGACCAGGCGTCAACCCGTGCCATGATCAAGCCTGTTCACCCGAAACAGACCTGTGAGGAGCAGCCATGACCGGCGACGCCTGGTCCTGGGACGAGACGCTGTTCGCCGGAACGGCCGCCCACTACACCCGGGGCAGGCTCCCGTACGCCCCCGGACTGGCGGAGGCGCTGGCCGGGGCGCTGGGGCTCGACGGGCGGGGGCGGCTGCTCGACGTGGGGTGCGGGCCGGGCACGCTGGCGCTGGGGCTGGCCCACCTGTTCGGCGAGGTCGTCGGGGTGGACCCGGACGCCGGGATGATCGCCGAGGCGCGCCGCGTGGGCGCCGAGGAGCCCAAGGCCACCTGGGCGCGGGCCCGGGCCGAGGAACTGCCGCCGGGCCTCGGCACCTTCACACTGGCGGTCTTCGGCCAGTCCTTCCACTGGATGGACCGCGACCTGGTGGCGGCGACCGTACGGCGCATGCTGCGGCCCGGCGGCGCCCTGGCGCACGTCTCGGACCTGAAGGGCGAACCGCGTCCCACCGAGGGATTGCCGCACCCGCCGGTCCCGTACGCCGCGATCGACGGGCTGGTCCGGCGCTACCTCGGCCCGGTCCGCCGCGCCGGGCAGGGGCTGCTGCCGCACGGCACGCCGGGCGACGAGGCCGCCGTCCTCGCCCGGGCGGGCTTCGCCGGCCCGCAGCGGATCGTCGTCCCGGGCGGACGGCCGCTGGAGCGCACGGCCGACGACGCGGTCGCGGGCGTCTTCGCGCTCTCCTCCTCGGCCCCGCACCTCTTCGCCGATCGCCGTCCGGCCTTCGAGTCGGACCTCCGCCGCCTCCTCGCCCGGACCTCGCCGTCGGGGCTCTTCTCGGAGCGGCAGCCGAGCAGTGAGGTGTTCATCTGGCGCACCACGGAAGAGCGTTGACGGTCCGGGGCCGTCAACGCTCCCACGGGGGAGGATGGAGAGGAGGAGTGGAGAGCGGTCAGCGGACCACGTCGAGGACCTGCTTCTGGATGCCGTTCCCGTAGGCCCCGTACTCGACCAGCTTCAGCTTCTGGGCGTCCTTGTCCGTCGTGCTGAACAGGCGCTTGCCGGCGCCGAGCAGCAGCGGGAAGACGAGCAGGTGGTAGCGGTCGATCAGGCCGGCGTCCGAGAGGGCGTGGTTCAGGGTGGCGCTGCCGTGGACGATGATCGGGCCGCCCTCGGTCTCCTTCAGCGCGGCGACCTCGTCGAGCGAGCGCAGGATGCTGGTCTCACCCCAGTTCGACACCAGGTCGGCCTCGGCGAGGGTGGTGGAGACGACGTACTTCGGCAGCGTCTTGTAGTGGGCGAACTCCGCCATGTCCGGCCACACCGGGCTGAACGCCTGGTAGCTGGCCCGGCCGAGCAGCATCGCGGTGGCCTCCTCCTGCTCCCGCCCCTTGATCTCGAACGCCTCGGGGAGGAACTCGATGTCCTTGAAGGTCCAGCCGGAGTTGCGGTAGCCGGGTTCGCCTCCGGGGCCCTCGACGACGCCGTCGAGCGAGATGAAGGCGGTGCTGATCAGGGAGCGCATGGGTGGTACCTCGGTTCTCGTGCGGTTCTGCTTCTGTCGGGTCTGAAGGAGGTCTGAAGGAGATCTGAAGGTCTGAAGGTCCGATGGCCCGAAGGTCCGAAAGGTCAGGCGAGGGCTCCGGCCAGCCACCGCTGCCAGGCGGCCTCGGCCTCGGCCCCGGTCCCGGCCCCGTCCGGAGTCGGGCCGAAGAGGTGGTGGAACATCAGCACCAGGCCGGAGCCGTGGTGGAAGGTGTAGAGCCCGTCGGCGGTGCGGACCTCGAAGCGCTCGTCGTCCGCCCAGACCACCTCGCCGTCCAGCGGCGGCAGGCCTGCCGGTTCGCCGTGGACCCGGGTGCCCGCGGCGACCGGGAGCGGCAGCGACAGGGCGCGGGCGAGGAGGGCCCGGACCTCCGGTTCCGTCCGGCCGCCCGACGGTGCGGCGGCGAAGACGGGGACGGCGGTACGGCCGGGGAAGTGGGTGAGGTACTCGCGGAGCGTGTGGAGGTGGAAGGGCCAGCCGCGGCGCAGCGCGTCGTACTCGTCCTGCCAGTCGTCACCGAGCAGGCCACTGTGGACGACGCGGAGCACGGTGGCGCCGCCGTCCCGGCCCTCGATCAGGTACTCGAAGGCCATGAACCGGCCGTCCTCGCCGGTGGCCGTACGGGTGGCCAGGCGCTTGCCAGGCTCGTAGGCGGTGACGACCGCCTCCGCGCGGTGGCCCCCGGTCTCCATGACGGCGGTGCCGCCCTCGCGCGGGTCCAGCTCGTTGCGGCCCATGAACCAGGAGTCGATCCCCGGTCCGGTGGCGATCGCCTCCCAGACCTGTTCCGGGCTCGCCGGCAGGGAGGTCTCCAGCTCGATCTCGAACGGGTGGGTCATCGTGGGTCCTCCTGGTCCGCCCGGGTGACGTCCTGTTCCGTGCCGGGTCCGTCCTGCTCCGCCCCGGGGCCGGGCTGGGCGGCGGGGATCTGGTGGAGTCCGACGATCACCCGGTGGCTGCGGCCCCCGGGGGCGGACTCGTCGTGGTAGCGGCTGACGAGGGTGGCCACGGACTGGGCCAGTTCCTCGGCGAAGGCGGCCCGGTCGGCGGCGGAGGCGAACCGCACCTGCGCGTCGATGCCGAAGCTGGCGACCCGCCGGCGGGCCCGGGAGGCGCCGGTCAGCAGGGCCCCGACCTCCTGCACCAGCCGGGAGCCGAGCGTCAGCAGCCAGCGGGCGGAGAGCTGGTCGGGGGAGCGGGCGGGGTCCGGGCTCACGGCGGCCAGGACGCTGGGGGAGATCACGTAGGAGGCCGCGGTGGCGCGGTACACCCGTTCGGTGACGTTGCCCTTGCGGCGTTCCTCGTCGAGTTCGACGAGGCCGTGCCGCTCCAGTTCCTTCAGGTGGTAGTTGACCTTCTGCCGGGGCAGGCCCAGCCGGGCGGCCAGCATGGCGGCCGAGGCGGGCTCGGTCAGGGCGGCGAGGAGGCGTGACCGCAGGGGGTCCAGCGAGGCCTCGGCCGCGGCGGGTTCTTCGATCACGGCGACTTCCAGCACCCTTCCAGCATCTGTCCGACAAAAAAATTTGTCAAGGAAAGAACGTTTGTCGGTAGTCCGGTCGGACGAACGGTGTCGCCCGTCCGGTGCCGGAGCCTCCGGCGGCCGCGCCGAGGTGCGCAGCCCCGCGCCGCGATCCGCGCAGCCCCGCCGAGGCGGGACAGCGGAGAGTGACGGGTGGGGTGGACGGATCGGACTTGAATCTTTGCGAACGAATGTTCGATCCTGGGGGTGTGCCCGTTTTCGAACCTTTTTTCGAATCCACCGCCGAGCAGACCGCACGCCCCGTGCTCCGCCCGGTGGCGTCCCCGGCTGCCGTGTCGGGAAAACGGGGGCAACAGGGGGAGGACGGGGAGCAGAGGGAGGGGCGGGGGCTGCTGCCGGTGCCGTCCGCGCTGCGGGAGGTGCTGCCCGAGGCCGGGCTGCGCCGGGGGACGGCGGTGTCGGTGGCGGGCGGGGACACCGGGCTGCTGCTGGCGCTCGCCGCCGGGGTGAAGGAGACCGAGGGCGGCTGGGCCGCGGCGGTCGGACTGCCGGACCTGGGGCTGGCCGCCGCCGAGGGGTACGGGCTGGACCTGCGCCGACTGCTGGTCGCGGACGACCCGGGGCCGCACTGGGCCGAGGTGGTCTCGGTGCTGGCCGGCGCGGTCGAGCTGATCATGCTGCGCCCGGACGGGCCGGTGCCGCCGAAGCTGGCCGCCCGGCTGGCGGCGGTGCTGCGGCGCAGCGGCTGCGTGCTGCTGGTCGCCGGACCGTGGCCGGGCGCGGCACTGCGGCTGGGGGTGCGCTCCGGGCGCTGGTTCGGGCTGGGCGACGGCCACGGACAGCTCGTCGGCCGACAGGTGGAGGTGGTGGCCGAAGGCCGCGGCTCGGCGGTGCGCGGCCGGACGGCCCGGCTCTGGCTGCCGGACGAGTACGGCGCGGTGCGTCCGCTCCAGGAGCAGCCGCAGCCGGTGGCGGAACCCACGGTGATACCGGCGGCGGAGCCGATGGCACCCCGCGTGGCGGCGGTGGTCTGAGGTGACGGCCGAGACAGCGATGGCATCCGGGACGGCGGACGACAGGACCCCCCGGGTGCTGGTGGTCTGGTGCCCGGACTGGCCGGTGGCGGCCGTCACCGGCGACGACCCGGTCGCGGTGACCGAGGGCGGGCGGATCCTCGCCTGCTCGGAGGGCGCCCGGGCGGCCGGGGTGCGGCAGGGGCAGCGGCTCAAGCTGGCCCAACGGCTCTGCCCGGAGCTGGAGTTGCGCGACCGCGACCCGGAGGCGGAGACCCGCCGCTTCGAGCCGGTGGTCGCGGCGGTGGAGGCGTTCACGCCCCGGGTGGAGGTGATCCGCCCGGGCCTGTGCGCGATCCCGGTGAAGGGCCCGGGCCGCTACTTCGGCGGCGAGGAGGCGCTGGCCGCCAAGGTCGGCAGGGCGGTGGCGGACGCCCTCGGGCAGCCGCTCATCCCGGACGCCGTCCCGGGCGCGCCGGCCGTCGAAGAGCGGCAGCCCACCGCCCCTCCACCGGCCACCACCGCCCCCCGGGCCCGGGTCGGTGTCGCCGACGGCCTGTTCGCCGCCGTGCTCGCCGCCCGGGCCGGGGTGCTGGTCCCGGCCGGACGGACGGCGGAGTTCCTCGCCCCGTACCCGGTGAGCGCGCTGGGCGACGAGGCGCTGGCCGAACTGCTCGGGCGGCTCGGCCTGCCCACCGTCGGGGCCTTCGCCGCGCTGCCGGCCGAGTCGGTCGCGGACCGCTTCGGCCCGTCCGGGACGGTCGCGCACCGGCTGGCCCGCGGCTTGCAGCCGCGTCCGCTGGTGCCCCGCGACGAGGAGCCGGACCTCGCCGTCGAGCAGCGCTTCGACCCGCCGGAGCCGTCGGCCGAACCGCTGGTGTTCGTCGCCCGCGCGCTGGCCGAGCAGCTGCACCAGCGGCTGGCCGGGGCCGGGCTGACCTGCCGCCGGGTGGCCGTCGAGGTGGCCTGCGCGGACGGCCGGACGGCCTCCCGGCTGTGGCGGCACGAGGGCCGGCTGTCCGCGACGGCGCTGGCCGAGCGGGTCCGCTGGCAGCTCCAGGCCTGGCAGGGCGCGGGCACCTTCACCGGCACCGGCACCGGCACCTTCACCGGCACAGGCGACGGCGACGGCAACGGCGGGGAGGACACCGGCTTCACCCTGCTCCGGCTCGCCCCCGACGGCCTCTCCCCGGACCAGGGCCGCCAGCTCGCGCTGTGGGGCCAGGCCGTCGCGGACGACCGGGTGGAGCGGGCGGTCGCCCGGGTGCAGGCGGTGCTCGGCCACGCCGGGCTGCGCCGGATCGAGCCGGCCGGCGGGCGCGGCCCGGGCGAGCAGGCGGTGAAGGTGCCGTGGGGCGAGCCGTACGAGGCGGCGGTGCCGTCCGACGCGCCGTGGCCGGGGCGGCTGCCGGAGGTGTGGCCTGCCGTGGTGCTGCGGGAGCCGGCGCCGGTGCGGGTGCTGGACGGGGCCGGGCGGCCGGTCATGGTGGACGGCCGGGCGGGGGTGTCGGCCCGGCCGGCCCTGGTCGTGGTCCGGGGCCGGGAGGAGCGGGTGGACGGCTGGACCGGGCCCTGGCCGGCGGTCGAGTACTGGTGGGACCAGTCGCTGGCCCGGCGCCGGGCGCGGTTCCAGGTCGTGGTGGAGGGCGGCCGGGCGCTGCTGCTCACCGTGGAGGGGGGTGCCTGGTACCTGGAGGCCGGCTACGACTAGCGGCCCCGGCACCCGAACGGAGCAGGCCGCAAGGGCAGGGCCGAAGGGAGCGGGCCGAGAAGGCCGAGTAGGCGAGCAGGGGGGAGCAGGACGAGCACGAGAACGACGAAGGCAACCCCCGATGGGCTTCACCAGCCACCCCACGCTCCCCTGGAGCGAGCTGCACCGCCGGCTGACCGGCGCGGCGCCGGACCGTACGGTCGTCCCGCTGCGCCGCCCCGCCCCGGCTCCCGAATGCGCCGCACCGGAGCAGCCCGCCGCACCGGAGCAGCCCGCCACCCCCTGGGCCGAACTGCACGTCCACTCCGCCTTCAGCTTCCTGGACGGCGCCAGCGACCCGGAGGACCTGGTCGCCGAGGCGGTCCGGCTCGGCGTGGAGACCCTCGCGATCACCGACCACGACGGCCTGTACGCCGCCGTCCGGCTCGCCGAGGCGGCCCGGGGCACGGGCCTGGCCACCGTGTTCGGCGCCGAGCTGACGATCCGCGACGGCGGGACGGAGGAGCACCTCCTGGTCCTCGCCCGCGACCCGGCCGGCTACCGCCGCCTCTCCGCCGCGATCGCCGCCGCCCAGCTGGCCGGCGGCGCCAAGGGCAACCCGGTGTACGACCTCGGGGCGCTCGCCGGGGCGCACGACGGCCACTGGGCGGTGCTCACCGGCTGCCGCCTCGGCCGGGTCCCCGCCGCGCTCGCCGGGAGGCACGGCCCGGACCAGGGCGAGGCCGAGCGCAGGCTCCGCACCCTCGCCGAGGCGTTCGGCCCGGAGAACGTCCACGTCGAGCTGATCGACCAGTGGCTGCCCGGCGACGACCGGCGCAACGACGCCCTCGCCGCCCTCGCGGCGAAGGCGCGGCTCCCCGTCGTCGCCTCCACCAACGCCCACCACGCCGGCCCCGCCCAGGGCCGCCTCGCGCAGAGCCTCGCCGCCCTGCACGAGCGCCGCACCCTCCAGGACGCGGTCGGCTGGACCAGCGCGGCCGGCACCGCGCACCTGCGTTCGGGCCGGGAGATGGCCGGCCGGCTGGCCCGCTTCCCCGGGGTGCAGCGGGCCACCGCCGAGCTCGGCCGGGCCTGCGCCTTCGACTTCGCCCGGCTGGACCCGGAGCTGCCAGGCTTCCCCGTCCCCGCGGGCGGGACCGAGATCGGCCACCTGCGCGCCCTGGTCGCGGCCGGCGGCCCGGCCCGCTTCGGCTCCGGCAACGCGGCCGCCCGCCGTCAGCTCGCCAAGGAGCTGGACGTGATCGAGGACCTCGACCTGGCCGGCTACTTCCTGATCGTGCACGACATCGTGGACTTCTGCCGGAGCCGGGACATCTGGTGCCAGGGCCGCGGCTCGGCCGCCAACTCGGCGGTCTGCTACGCCCTCGGGATCACCGCCGTCGACCCGGTCCACTACAAGCTGCTGTTCGAACGCTTCCTCTCCACCGCCCGGGACGGGCCGCCCGACATCGACCTGGACATCGAGAACCGCCGCCGCGAGGAGGTCATCCAGTACGTCTACCGCCGCTACGGGCGCGAGCACGCCGCCCAGGTCGCCAACGTGATCACCTACCGGCCCCGGCTGGCGATCCGCGACGCCGCCCGGGTGCTCGGCTACCCGCAGGGGCAGGTGGACGCGTTCAGCCGGCAGACCGACTTCCGCTCCGCCCCCGGCGCGGACGCGGTCATCCCCGCCGACGTGCTCCGACTCGCCGCCCAGCTCCACGGCCTGCCCCGCCATCTGGGCATCCACTCGGGCGGCATGGTGCTCACCAAGGAGCCGATCGGCGAGATCTGCCCCACCGAGTGGGCCCGGATGCCCGGGCGCTCCGTGCTCCAGTGGGACAAGGAGTCCACCGCCGGCGCCGGGCTGGTGAAGATCGACCTGCTCGGCCTGGGCATGCTCGCCGCCCTGCACGACGCCTGCGACCTGGTCGCGGAGCACCACGGCCTGCGCTACGACCTGGCCACCATTCCGGACGACGACAAGGGCGTGTACGCGATGCTGCGCCGGGCGGACACCGTCGGGGTGTTCCAGGTCGAGTCCCGGGCCCAGATGGCGACCCTGCCCCGGCTCAAGCCGGACCACTTCTACGACCTGGTGGTCGAGGTGGCGCTGATCCGCCCCGGCCCGATCCAGGGCGGCTCCGTCCACCCGTACCTGCGCCGCCGCGCCGGGGCGGAGCCGCCCGGCTGCCCGCACCCGCTGATGGAGAACGCCCTCGGCAAGACCCTCGGGGTGCCGCTGTTCCAGGAGCAGATGATGCAACTCGCCATCGACTGCGCCGGGTTCACCCCGGAGGAGGCCGACCGGCTGCGCCAGGCGATGGGCGCCAAGCGTTCGCACGAGCGGGTCGCCCGGCTGCGCGAGCGGCTGCTCACCGGGATGGCCGAGCGCGGCATCCCGGCCGAGGTGGCCGAGGACGTCTACGGCAAGATCGAGGCCTTCTCCAACTACGGCTTCCCGGAGAGCCACGCGATCAGCTTCGCCTACCTGGTGTACGCCAGCGCCTGGTTGAAGCACCACTTCCCGGCGGCCTTCACCTGCGCCCTGCTGGCCAACCAGCCGATGGGCTTCTACTCGCCGCTCAGCCTGGTCGCGGACGTCCGGCGGCACGGCGTGCGGGTGCGCGGGGTGGACGTCAACGCCAGCGGGGCGCGGCCCACCCTGGAGCCGTACCGGGGGCCGACCCCGAAACCGCCGCTGACCGCCGGGCGCCCGCAGCCGGCGATCCGGCTCGGCCTGGAGACGGTGCGCGGCATCGGCACCCCGCAGGCCGAGGCGATCGTGGCCGGGCAGCCGTACGCCGACCTGGAGGACTTCGCCCGCCGCACCGGCCTGCCCGGTCCCGCCCTGGAGGCGCTGGCGACGGCGGGGGCCTTCGACTGCTTCGAACTGACGAGGCGTCAGGCACTGTGGGCGGCGGGGGCGTTCGCCGGGATCTCGGACGGCCTGATCCCCGGCACCACCCCCGGGACCGAGGCGCCGGAGCTGCCCGGCATGAGCCCGGTCGAGGAGACCATCGCCGACCTGTGGGCCACCGGCACCTCCGCCACCAGCCACCCGCTCCAGCACCTGCGCGCCCACCTGGACCGCGGCGGCGCGCTCAGCGCCGCCCAACTCCCGGATGTGCCACCGGGAACGGAGGTGGTGGTCGGCGGTCTGGTCACCCACCGGCAGCGGCCGCCGACGGCCGGCGGGGTGCTCTTCCTCAGTCTGGAGGACGAGACCGGGCTGATCAACGTGATCTGCAACCGCCCGGTCTGGGAGTCCCAGCGCCGCACCGCCCTGGACCGGGCCGGACTGCTGGTGCACGGCCGCGTCGAGCGCGACCGGGGTGCGACCAACCTGGTCGCCACCCGGCTCACCCCGCTCCGGATCGGCCTCTGAACGGGGCGGGCCGGCGTGTGCCTGTGAGGCGGCGCGCGTCGACGCGTCGGGGTACGGCTAGAAGGCGGGCCGGTCGCCGAGGTCGAAGATCCGCAGGTCGGTGAGGCGGACGGTGTACCAGACGTCCTGGCTGCCCCCGCCGCTCCAGAACTCGGTCAGCCGGACGGAGGCGTAGCCCTCCTCCTCCTTGACCTGCTGGGCCGACCAGCTCGCCGGGACGTTCTGCGCGCGGAACACCGGATCGGCGTCGTTCCGCATCGCCCACTGGTCCAGCCGGTAGTTCAGGTACGGGGAGAGGTACTGCTCGCGGACCTGCCGCGGGCTCTCGGTGCCGCCCCCGCCCTCCACGGCGTTGCGGTACGCCTCCAGGAAGGTGAGCACCTGCTGGGCGGCCGGGGTGGCCGCCCGGACCTGGGCCCCGGCGACCACGGGGGCGGGCGCCGCGACGGCGGCCTGGGCGGGGGTGGCGGCCAGGCCGCCGACGGCGAGCAGGGCGGCGGTGAAGGACAGTGCGGTGCGCATGGCACGTGTACGGATCATGCGGGCATTCCACCACCCCGGAAGGCTCCGGCCCATCGCCGGAAGGAGTGGTGTACCCGTACTGCCCAACAGATGTGACGATACGTCAGGCGGCGGGGTAGCCGATCTCCGCGAGGTCGACGGCGAGCTCCTCCTCGTCGATGTCCGGGTTGAGCGCCGCCAGCACGGCCGGGGTGAGCGGGCGCAGCGCCAGGACGTGCTCGATCGCGGCGAGGTCCAGCTCGTGCTCCGGCTCGAAGTACTCCGTGGCCCAGGCCCGGTACCCGGCGGCCGAGCCGTCCAGCAGCAGGTCGAAGAGGCCCTCCGCGCCCCGCTCGGCGGCCGCGCCCCGCCAGGCGCCGTCCTCGTGGGCGCGCCAGAAGCAGCGGGTGACCGTCGGACCGTCCTCGTCCCCGAAGGCGGGCTCCTCGGCGAAACGGCGGAACTCCTCGGGCACGGCCGCGAGCAGCTCCGGGGCGTTGGGCGCCTCGTGGTCGAAGCCGCGCCCGTAGGCGCCGACGGGGGAGAAGACCAGGCACCAGTCGTCGCCCTCGCCGTCGCGCATCGAGGCCAACTCCTCGCCCTCGTCCCAGGAGGCGTCGAAGGAGTGGTACCGCGCCTCCCAGTCGTCGGGGCTGAGGATCGCGTCGAGCGTGGCGAGGGCGCGGCAGCGGTCGCGCAGGTCGGGGATGGCGGGCAGTCGGTTGAGCAGGTTGTCCATGGGCGCCATTCAACCAACCCCGGCGGTCCGCCCGCGCCCCGGGCCGCCGTGCCTTGCCTGGTGCGCCGCCCCTACGCCCCGGGCGGCCGCCCCTTGCCCGGCGCCCCGGCGAAGACCTGGGCGATCGGGAGCCAGGCGGTGGCGACGGGCCCGGTGGCGGTGAGGGCGAGGTCGTCCCGGTGCCGGCGCTGGGTCACCAGCAGGCAGAAGTCCAGGGCGGGGCCGGCCACCACGTCCTGCGCCCCGGCCGGGCCGATGGACCAGGACCCGCCGTCGGGCGCGGTCAGGTCGAGCCGGACCGGGCGCTCGGGCGCGGCCAGTCCGTGCAGGGTGAAGGCGAAGCCCAGGGTGCGCAGCCCCAGGTGGGCGATGTGCCGCAGCCGGTCGGTGGGCTCGCGGGTGGCGCCGAGCGCGTCCGCGACGTCCTGGCCGTGCGCCCAGGTCTCCATCAGCCGGGCGGTCGCCATCGAGGCGGGCTTCATCGGCGGGCCGAACCAGGGCAGCCGGGCGTCGGCCGGAGCGGCGCCGAGCGCGGCCAGCACCTCCGCCCGCCCGGCCCGCCAGCGGGCGAGCAGCGCCGCGGGCCCGGCGGACAGTCCGGCGCGGGCGCCGTCCTCGACCGGGTCGGCGCCGGCCGCCAGCAGCTCGGTGAAGTGCCCGCCGAGCGACGCGCCGAAGCCCTCCGGGTCGCGCGCGGCCAGGGCCGTCCAGTCGTCGGTCCAGGCCAGGTGGGCGATCTGGTGCGCCACCGTCCAGCCCTCGGCGGGGGTCGGGCGGGCCCACTCCTCGGCCGGCAGCCCGGCGACCAGGTCGTCCAGCACCGCGCTCTCGGCCCGCAGGTCCGCCAGCAGGCCGCCCAGCACGTCGCCCGGCGCGTTCGGCTCGGTCATCGGCTCCCTTTCCGGTCACGGCAGTTGCTACCCGCCGGTAGCGTACGGCCGGACACTACTCCCGGCCCGGCGGCGGCGTCCGCCACTCCACGAAACACGCACGTCAGGACTCTCGCCACCGGCCGCACCGCGTGTGACAATTCCGCGATGACCAGGGCTGCGGACCCCCATCCTGCGCACCCCGTCGCCGACGCCGCGCGACCCGAGGACCCCGAACTCGCCGCGCGCGCCGCCGAGCTGGTGCGGGACGCCGTGCTCGGCGACCTCGCCCGCCGGGTGGTGGCCGAGTGCGGCGCCGACGTCGGCCTGGTCGGCGTGCCCGAGCCGCTGCCCGGCAGCCGTCCCGGCAGCGAGGGCATGGTGCTGCGGCACTGGGCCGGCACCCGGGCCGACCTGCTGCACGACGTGCCCGTCCCGGCCGGACTCGGCCTCGGCGGCCGGGCGCTCGCCGAACGCGCGCCCAGCTGGGTGCCCGACTACCGTGCGGCGACGACCATTTCGCACCACTACGACGCGGCCGTGGCCGCCGAGGACCTGTACGCGATGCTCACCGTCCCGCTGATGGACGGCGACACCGTGCACGGCGTGGTGTACGCCTCGCTGCGCGCCGTCGTCCCGTTCGGGGACGTGCGGATCTCCGCGGTCGGCACCCTGGCGAAGGCGGCGACCCGGGCACTGGCCGGGGCCGCCGCCTGGAGCCGCGAACGGCCCGGCGGAAAGCCCTGCGAGCAGTCCTGCGGAAAGCCCTTCGACAAGCCCCGGACGGCCGCCCCCGTACCGCCGTTGACCCCGCGCGAGCACGAGGTGCTGCGCTGGGCGGCGACCGGCCGGACCAACCCGGAGATCGCCGCCCGACTGGGCCTGACCTGCAACACGGTGACGGGCTACCTCAAGTCCGCGATGCACAAGCTCGGCGTCCGCAACCGGACCGAACTCGCCCTCGCGGCGAGGGAGTCGGGGCTCGTCGGTTGACGGGCCCCCGGCGCGGCCTCAGTTGACCCGGCGCTCCCGCCCGGTCCAGTACGGCTCGCGCAGCCGGAACTTCTGCAGCTTCCCGGTGGCGGTGCGCGGCAGGGCGTCCCGGAACTCCACCGTGGTGGGCGACTTGTAGCCGGCCAGCCGCTGCTTGCAGTGCGCGATCAACTCGGCCTCGGTGACGGCCTCGTGGCCCTCCCGGAGCACCACCAGCGCCTTCACCGTCTCGCCCCACTTCTCGTGCGGCACCCCGATCACCGCCGTCTCGGCGACCGCCGGGTGGTCGTACAGGCAGTCCTCCACCTCGATCGAGGAGACGTTCTCCCCGCCGCTGATGATGACGTCCTTCTTGCGGTCGGAGATGGTCAGCAGGCCGTCCGTGAGGGTGCCGCCGTCGCCGGTGTGGAACCAGCCGTCCCGCAGTGCCTCGGCCGAGGCCTCCGGCTGCTGCCAGTAGCCGTCCAGCACGGTGTTGGAGCGCACCAGCACCTCGCCGGACGCGTCCACCCGCAGCCGGGTGCCGAGCGCGGGGGAGCCGGCCTGCACCAGCTTCTCGGCCCGCTCGGCGGCCGGCAGCGCGTCCCACTCGGCCCGCGAGCGGTTGACCGTGACCACCGGGGAGGTCTCGGTCAGACCGTAGAGCTGCATGAACTCCCAGCCCAGCTGCTCCTCGACCTGCTGGATCACCGAGGTCGGCGGCGGGGCGCCGGCCACCACCAGCCGCACCCGGTCCCGGCCGGGCACCGGGCCGTCCCAGTCGGCGGCCGCGTCCAGCACCATCTGGACCACGGCGGGCGCGCCGGACAGGAAGGTCACCCCGTGCCGCTCGACCCGGCGCAGGATCTCCGCGCCGTCCACCTTGCGCAGCACGATGTGCCGGGCGCCCAGGCCGGTGAGCGAGAACGGCAGGCCCCAGCCGTTGGCGTGGAACATCGGCAGGGTGTGCAGGTAGACGTCCCGGTCGCCGGCCCCGTAGTGCAGGGCCATCAGTGTCGCGTTCAGCCAGACGTTGCGGTGGGTGAGCTGAACGCCCTTGGGGCGGGCGGTGGTTCCGCTGGTGTAGTTGATGGTGGCGGTGTCGTTCTCGTCCACCGCGTACCGCCGCGGGGTGGCGTCGGTGTCGTACAGCACGGCGTCGCTGTCCGCGCCCAGCACGAACTTGTGCTTGGCCACCACCCCGTCCAGGGCGTCGGCGACCTCGGGGTCGACCAGCAGCACGGAGGCGCCGCTCTGCTCGACGATGTACGACACCTCCTCGGCCTTCAGTCGGAAGTTCACCGGCACCAGCACCCGGCCGTACCCGCTCACCCCGAAGAAGGAGGTCAGCAGCCGGGCCGAGTTGTGCGAGACGACCGCGACCCGCTCGCCCGGCCCGACACCGAGCCGGTCCAGCCCGGCGGCCTGGGCCCGGGCCAGTTCGGCGACCCTGCGGTAGCTCAGCTCGCCCCAGGATTCGGCCGGCTGCACGGGCTCGTCGACGATGCCGACCCGGTCGCCGTAGACCAGCTCGGCCCGGTCGAGGAAGTCCATCACGGAGAGTGGAATCTGCATGGGGCCACTGTCCTCCCCCACCCGCCCCCTGCACACCCCCGATCGGGGGTGTCACCCGTCCGCGCCCACCCCGTCCGTGCTCACCCCGCCCGCCACCGCCCCGTCCATCTCGGCTCCGTCCGCGTGGGCTCCGTCCGCGCTCACCCCGGCCGCCGCCAGCGCCGCCGCCAGCCGGTCCCGGGCCTCCGTCTGGGCGGCGATCCGGCGCTCCAGCACCGCCAGCCGCCGCCGGGCGATCCCCAGCACCTGCTCGGACGGCCGGACCGCCAGCACGTCCCCGTCCAGGCAGCCCAGCAGCGGGCGGACGTCCTCCAGGGTGAGCCCGGCGGCCACCAGCGCACGGATGTTGCGCACCCGGACGACCGCCGGCTCGCCGTACTCGCGGTAGCCGTTCGGCGCGCGCTCGGAGTCGATCAACCCGGCCTGCTCGTAGTGCCGCAGAGCGCGCGCGGTACTGCCGGTCCGGGTCGCCAGCTCGCCGATCCGCACCGCCACCCGTCCCCTCCCGGTCAGCCCACCAGTGCGCCGCCGTCCACCGGCAACACTACGCCGGTCACGAACGAGGCCCGCGGCGAGGCGAGTCGGGTGATCGCCCAGGCGACCTCCTCGGGGCGGCCGATCCGGCCCAGCGGGGTGTGCTCGATCTGCCACTTCCGGATCGCCGCCCGCTGCTCGGGGCCGTACCCGGAGTGGTCGCCGATCGGGGTGTCGATCGCCCCGGGTGCCACCGCCACCACCCGGATCCCGCGCGGCGCCAGCTCCACCGCCCAGCTGCGGGTGACCGTCTCCAGCGCCGCCTTGGTCGCCGCGTACACCGAGTTGCTCGGCCAGCCGCGCTGCCCGACGGCGGTGCTGACGTTGACCACCACGCCCCGGCTCCCGCTCAGCGCCGGCACCGCGGCCTGGCCGAGCAGCACCGGGGCGACCAGGTTGGTCGCCAGCAGCGCCTCGACGCCCGCCCGGTCGAAGCCGCCGATCCCCTGCCCGCTCCGCACGATCGCCGCGTTGTTGACCAGCACGTCCAGCCGTCCGAACCGCTCCAGTGCCGCCCGGACGATCTCCTCCGGCGCGCCCGGCCCGGTCACGTCCGCGGCCAGCGGCTCGATCAGCGCCGGGTACGCGGCGGCCGTCGCGGCCAGCGGCTCCGGCCGCCGCCCCACCGCCAGCACCCGCGCCCCCTCGGCGGCGAAGGCCAGCGCCGTCTCCCGCCCGATCCCCGTCCCGGCCCCCGTGACCACCACGACCCGGCTCCGCGTCCCGCTCTCGTCGTCCATGGGCCCACCCTCCGACCCTGCCGCCAGCGTCAGGGTCAAGCGGGAACGGCGGAGCCGTCGGGTCGGTCCGCCAGGACACCGCGCACCCGGGCCCACCCCGCCCGCCACCCGGGCCCGGGCGGGGGAGTCCGGGCCTCCGCCCGCCGAGCCCGGCGCGAACAGCGGGCCCGGGGCCGCGCCGACCGGGCCCTCCGGCTGCTAGGAAGGTCGCAACGTACGGTTCACCCACGGGGAGCACAGCCATGAACGACCAACGGCCCGGCACGCTCTACGAGGCCGTCGGCGGCATCGACGTCCTGCGCCGGCTCAGCCGGACCTTCTACCGGGGCGCCCTCGCCGACCCCCTGCTCGCGCCGGTCTTCGCCGACTTCACCCCCACCCACATCGAGCACGTCGCGGTCTGGCTGGCCGAGGTGTTCGGCGGCCCGACCGGCTACACCGACCGACTGGGCGGCCACCAGGCGCTGCTCCGCGCCCACCTGGGCCTGGCCGTCACCGAGGAGCAGCGGCTGCGCTGGATGGAGCTGATGGCCGAGGCCGTCCGCGCGGAGCTGCCCGGGGACGAACTGCTGCGCCGCCGGGTGCTGGAGTACTTCGACTGGGGCACCCGGATCGCCGAGGACGTCTCCGGCTCCCCGGCCGGCACCGACCTCGGCGATCCCGGCCCGACCCCGCGCTGGGGCTGGGAGGGCCTCAAGTGACCGCCGCCCTGACGGCCGACGGCCTGCTGCTGCGCCCCTTCGAGGACGCCGACGCGCCGGCCCTGATCGAGGCCTACCGGGACGCGACCCTGCGCCGCTTCACCCGGACCCCGGTCGGCGACGCCGAGGAGGCCGCGCACTGGCTGCGCCTCCAGGAGGAGGGCCGGGCGGCGGGCACCCGGTACAGCTTCGCCGTCCTGGACGGCGCCGAGCTCGTCGCCAACGTCGCTCTCAAGTACCCCACTCCCGGTGGGGAGACGGCCGAGGTGGGGTACTGGACGGCGGCCCCGGCCCGCGGCCGGGGGGTGGCCCCGCGCGCGGTGGAGGCCCTCACCGCCTGGGCCTTCGCCACCTTCGCCGAGGGCGGCCTGCGCCGGATCGACCTGCTGCACCAGGTGGACAACCCCGCCTCCTGCCGGGTCGCGGAGAAGGCCGGCTACCCGTTCGTGGAACTGCTCCCGCCCTTCCCGCCCTTTCCGCTGGACGGCCACCGGCACTCCCGCAAATGGCTGGACGAACCCGAACCGCGCAGGTCAGAGTAGGCGGATGGCATCTCTGGTACGACATGTGACGATCGATTGCGGCGACGCGCACGCCCTGGCCTCCTTCTGGGCGCAGGCGCTGGACGGCACCCTGGGCGAGGACGACAACCCGTGCGACGAGGAGGCGGTGGTGAACTCCGCCGGCGCCTCGCTGCTCTTCATCCGGGTGCCCGAGGGCAAGGCGGCGAAGAACCGGGTCCACCTCGACCTCCAGCCGCAGGACCGCAGCCGGGACGAGGAGGTGGAGCGCCTGGTCGCCCTCGGGGCGACCGTGCTGGCGGACCACCGCCTCCCGGACGGCAAGGGCTGGGTCACCCTCGGGGACCCGGAGGGCAACGAGTTCTGCATCGAGCGCAGCCAGGCCGAGCGGATCGCCACCGGGAGCGCCTGACCGGTCGGATCAGTCCGGCCACTCGCCCATGGCCGCCCGCCAGGTCCACGAGGACTTGCGCGGGCGGCCGTTCAGTTCCCCGCGCCCGGTGCACCAGAGCAGGACCTCCGCCGGGTGGGCATCCGGCTCCCGCGGTGCGTGCGGGAAGAGCCGGTCGAGCGCGAAGCGGCACGGTTCGGCGGGCGGCTGCCAGGGCAGGCCGAGGCCGCGGGTGATGTCGTGGGTGTGCAGCAGAGTCTCGGCGACGCCCATCGCGGCGAAGCCGAGCGGTTCGCAGGGCCCGTGGTGGTAGGCGCGCAGCTCGGGCGGGGCGGCGTCCAGGGCGGTGGCGAGGAGGTGCCCGGCGGCGGTGACCACGGTGAGCACCTGGGCCGGGTCGGCCTCGGGCCGGACGGTGAGGTCCAGCGGCAGGTAGCGGTCGCGGGGGCGGGCGGCGAGCTGGCCGGCGTAGGCGAGCAGGTCGTGGGCGATGTGGGCGGCGGTGTCGCGGCAGCTCCACTCCAGGAGTCCGGCGGGGGCGTCCCAGTCGCGGTTCCCGGTGTGCGGGGCGAGGACGGCCAGGGCGGCGTCCAGGGCGGTCCGTACGGCGTCGCCGTTGGCGGTTGGTACGGCGTCGCCGTTGCGCATGACCACTCCTTCGACGGGGCGTCCGGGGTGTCCGGGGCGTCACACGATAGGCCCAGTGCCCCGGCTCGCGCCGGGAGTTCATCCGATAATCGGTCCTGTCCGGCGCGTCCGGCGTCCGGCGTCCGGCGCCCTGCGATCCAGCGTCCCGCGGTCCGACGCCGCCCCACCCGCGAGCACCCAGGCAGGTACCCATGGCCAGAATCGCCGTGATCGGCGCCGGCGGCACCATCGGCAGCGCGGTCGTCAGGGAGGCGGCGGCGCGCGGGCACGAGGTCACCGCGGTGGTCCGGGACCCGGACCGCTACCGGGGCGCGGCCGCCGCCGTGGAGCGCGCGGACGTGCTGGACCCGGCGGACGTGGCCCGGGTCGCGGCCGGCCGGGACGTCCTGGTGAGCGCCGTCGGCGGCGGCGACGGCCCGGGCCACCAGGCGCTGGTCGAGCCCGCCGCCCGCTCCCTGGTCGAAGGCCTGCGCACGCTGGGCGGCGCGGCCCCCAGGCTGATCGCGGTCGGCGGGGCGGGCAACCTGGAGACCGCGCCGGGCGTGCGGGTCTGGGACGCCCCGGGCCTGCCGGAGCCGCTCCTCCAGATCATGCACGCCCACGGCGCGGCGCTGGACTACTACCGGACGGTCTCCGACCTGCGCTGGACGGTGCTCAGCCCGGCCGCCGAGATCGGCCCGGGGGAGCGGACCGGCCGCTACCGCACCGGCCTGGACCAGCTGCTCACCGATGCCGAGGGGCAGAGCCGGATCTCGGTGGCGGACTACGCGGTCGCCCTGGTGGACGAGATCGAGCAGCCCGAGCACATCGGCGAGCGGTTCACCTGCTGCTCCCTGTGAGGGGTCCGGCAGGCGGGGCGTTCGAAGGTGAGGGGTTCACCCCAGCTGGATCGAGCGCTTGGCCAGGCCCATCCAGAACCCGTCGATGACGCTGCGCTGGCTGTCCAGGTCGGCCTCGCCGGCGCCGAGGGTGACGAACAGCGGGGCGAAGTGCTCGGTGCGCGGGTGGGCCAGGCGTCCGGCCGGGGCCTTGTGCTCGAAGTCGAGCAGCGCGTCGAGGTCGTGGGCCTCCAGGGCGCGCCGGCCCCAGTCGTCGAACTCGGCCATCACCGAGGTGATCCGGCCGTCGCTGCTGAGCGCCCGCAGGTTGTGGGTGAAGAAGCCGCTGCCGACGATCAGCACGCCCTCGTCGCGCAGCGGGGCGAGCTTGCGGCCGATCTCCATCAGCCGCTGCGGGTCGAGGGTGGGCAGCGAGACCTGGAGCACCGGGATGTCGGCGTCCGGGTACATCTCCACCAGCGGGACGTACGCGCCGTGGTCGAGCCCGCGGTCGGGGATGTCCTGGACGGGCGTGCCGGGGGCGCGCAGCAGCTTGCGCACGCGCTCGGCGAGGTCCGGCGCGCCGGGGGCGGCGTACCGGACCCGGTAGTAGTGCTCGGGGAAGCCCCAGAAGTCGTAGACCAGCGGGACGGTGGTGACGGCGCCGAGGGCGAGCGGGGCCTCCTCCCAGTGGGCGGAGACCATCAGGACGGCCTTGGGCCGGGGCAGGTCGGCGGACCAGGCGGCCAGCTCGCCCGGCCAGACCGGGTCGTCGGCCAGCGGCGGCGCGCCGTGCGACAGGTACAGGGCGGGCATGCGCTCAGGGGCCGCGGTGCTCATGGCGTCCTCCTCGGGGCCGTTCGACCGGCAGGTAGTCCGACAGGTAGTTCAAATTTGAACCTTTACGGAACCGACGGTACACCTTCGTTCGAATTTGAACAACAGGAGTAGGCTTCACCCCATGTCCACACTGAACGAACCCCGCTGGCTGGACCCGGACGAGGCGGCCGCCTGGCGGGGCTTCGTCGTCGCGAGCAACCTGCTGAACCGGCGGCTGGAACGCCAGCTCAAGGACGACTCCGGACTCTCCCACCAGCAGTACGAGATCCTGGTGCACCTGTCCGCCGCCCCCGGCGACTCGCTGCGGATGACCGAGCTCGCCGACAGGCTGGTCACCTCCAAGAGCGGCCTCACCTACCAGGTCACCCAGCTGGAGCGGGCCGGCCTGGTCGCCCGCCGCTCCTGCCCCAGCGACGTGCGCGGCGTCATCGCCGAACTCACCGACCAGGGCCGCGAGGCGCTGCGCCAGGCCGCGCCCGGGCACGTCGCCCTGGTGCGCGAGCTGCTGATCGACGTGCTCAGCCGCGAGCAGCTCGCGGTGCTCGCCGAGGGGCTCGGTGCCGTCAGTGCCCGGCTGCGCCAGGACGAGACCCCGTAGGGCCGGCCCCGCCGACAGCCGCCACCCGGGCCCAGGGCCCGCACCTGCGAGTGGAAGTCCGCCTGATCCATCGCATCTGCGAATGCTCCGGCCGCCGCTCGGGTACTCCTCCTCCCGGGCCGCGGCGCCGTGGCCCGGGAGGAGGGAGCACCCATGACCCCGGCGAGACCCACCGTCCGACTGCACGGCCACCTCGACCGCCCCGCCGAGCTGACGGTGGCGCAGCTGCGTGCCCTCCCCGCCCGCCGGGTCGAGGTCAGCTTCGACTGCCGGACCGCGGGCGAGCAGCGCCACGGCTACGAGGGCCCGGCGCTGCTGGACGTGCTGCGAGCGGCCCGGCCCCGGATCGACTTCTCCGGCCGCAAGCAGCGGCTGCGCTTCCTGCTCTCGGTGGCCGGCGCCGACGGCCACCGGGCGGTGGTCTCCTGGGCCGAGATCGATCCGGACTTCGGCGGCCAGCAGATCCTGCTCGCCACCAGCATGGACGGCGCCCCGCTGGACGCCGCCGGTCCGCAGCTCGTCGTCCCCGGCGACCACTGCGGCGCCCGCTACGTCAGCGCCGTCACGGCCGTCTGGCTCGGCCCGCTCGGCGACCCGGCGCGCCCCACCGCCTGACGCCCGGGCGCCCGCCTCGCGCGCGTGCGGCCCCGGCCCCGAGGCCGCACGCCGGAAGGGGCCGGACGGCGGGTCGAAAACACTCGCCGGAGCCGGGTTTCCGTGCCAACATGCCCCATATGGGGACGATTCTGCACGGCACCTTGGTCACGCTCCGCCCGGCCACCGGCGACGACATCCCGGCGCTGGCGGCCATCCGCGGCACGCCCGAGGTGTTCGAACGCTGGCGTGGCGGTGACGACCTGGCCGACGAGGTCGCCAACGACCTGGAGTCGCCCGGCACCGAGACCTTCGCGATCGACCTCGGCGGCAAGGTGGTCGGCGCCATCCAGTGGTACGCCAACAACGACGACGAGTACCGGCACGCCGGGATGGACCTCTACCTCGACCCGACGGTGCACGGCCTGGGCCTGGGCACCGACGCCGTGCGCACGATGGCCCGGTACCTGGTGCACGACCACCACTACCACCGGCTGGTGATCGACCCGGCCGCGGACAACCTCGCCGCGATCCGCTGCTACACCAAGGTCGGCTTCCGCACCGTCGGCACCATGCGCCAGTACGAGCGCGGGCCGGACGGCACCTGGCACGACAACCTGCTGATGGACCTGCTCGCGGACGAACTGCTCGAAGGCTGAGGCGCCCGCGCCGTCCCCGACGCCAGCCCCGCGCCGCTGCCCGGCCGGTCCGGGGTCGCCCCCGGCCTCAGCCCCGTGCCGTCCCCTACGGGCAGCCGCAGGAGCGCCGGACCACCAGCTGGGCCGGGAAGGTGCGGGCGCCCTGGGCGCGGCGCTCCGGCCCGCCGAGGACCAGCTCCACCGCGGCCCGGGCCATCTCGTCCTGCGCCGTGGTGACGGTGGTCAGCGCGGGCCCGGCGATCACCGCCTCGGCGATGTCGTCGAAGCCGGCCACCGCGAGGTCCTCCGGCACCCGGATGCCGAGGTCGTCGGCGGCCCGCAGCAGGCCGATCGCCTGGTCGTCCGTCGTGCAGAACACGGCGGACGGCCGGTCGGGACGGGCGAGCAGGGCGAGCGCCTCGGCGTGCGCCCGGACCCGGTCGAACGGCGCCGGGGTGAGCCGTCCCTCGGTGGGCAGCCCGGCCTCCTCCAGCGCGGCGAGCCAGCCGGCCGTCCGCCCGGTGACCGGGTCGTGCGGGCTGAGCGCGAGGGTGCCGCCGAAGCAGTGCACCTCGGCGTGCCCGTGCCCGAGCAGGTGGCGGACCACCTCGCGGGCGCCGCCCTGGTCGTCCGCGACCACGGCGACGCCGCCGGTGCTCTCCGCCCGGTGGTGCAGCAGCACCACCGGGGTGCCGTCGGCCACGTCGAAGCCGGTCAGCCCGGGGGTGGCCGGGTCCTGGGTGACCAGGACCAGACCGTCCACCTGCATCCCGAGGAAGGCGCGGATGTAGTGCGCCTCGCGCTCGTCGGCGTAGTCGGAGTTGCCGATCAGCAGCAGCCGGCCGTGCTCGGCGGCGGCCTGCTCGACGGCGTGCGCGAGCCCGGCGAAGAAGGGCTGGCGGGCGTCCGGGACGACCATCCCGAGCAGGTCGGTCCGCCGCCGGGCCATCGCCTGGGCGACCCGGTTCGGCCGGTAGCCGAGCTCCTCGACCGCCGCGAGCACCCGCGCCCGGGTCGCCGCCGCCACCGGCCGCGGCCCGTCGTTGATCACATAACTCACGACCGCCGTGGACGTCCCCGCCACCCGCGCCACATCGTCCCGTGTCACCCTCGCCATGACCGTTGAGCCTACACAGCCCCTCCGACCAGCGTCTTTGCCGAGTCTCGGGCCCGCCCGATCGGCCCTCTGCGGTTGCGCCCCGGCCGCGGCCGCCCGGAGGGTGGCGGGACAGGCGGCACCCGCAGCCGCCACCGCCGACCGTGGAGCAGGCCGATGAACAGGCCGATGGGCGCGCCGCCGCACCGGCGGGCCGTCCGGCGCACGCGCCCGGCGGCCCGGCCGCGGGTCCGCGTCCACGCCCGGGCGCGCGGCGCGGGCACCGCCCCCCGGCCGAAGGTCAGGCCCTGGCGCGCGTACGCCGTGGTGGCGGCGATCGTGCTGTCCGTCGTCGCCGGGCTGCTGCTCTACCTCGACGAACGCTCCAGTCGCGGCCGCGTCCAGGTGGTCGGGACGGTGCCCGGCCCGGACTTCCTGGAGGTCGACGTGACGCTCCAGCGGGTGGACGCGGCGGCGCAGACGCTCACCGCGAAGGTCCTGGTCCACCCGCACGGCGCCCTGGAGCAGCCGGACAGCCTGCTGGTCCCGGCCCGGGACGTGGTGCTGGAGACCACCTCGCTGGAGCAGACCGTGCTCAGGTACCCGGCCGGGCAGCAGGTCGCCTCCAGCGCGGTGGCGTTCAGCCTCCTCGACGGCCGGGTCACCGACTACCCCTTCGACCACTACCACGCGCTGATCGGCTTCCAGGCCACCGCCGGCGGGCAGCCCGTCCCGGTGGTGATCGGCGTGGAGGAAGCCGACCCCTTCTTCGTCTTCAAGCAGGCCGAGCAGCAGAGCGAGGGCGGCGCCGTCGTGGTGACCGAGCGGATCAGCCGCTCGCGCAGCACCTTCATCCTGGCCTGGTTCATGATGGCCGCGATGTGGGCGCTGGCGCTGTCCGTGCTGGTGGCGGCCTGGCTGATCGTCCGCCAGCGGCGCGGCATCGTCTGGCCCGCCCTCGGCTGGATGGCGGCCACGCTGTTCGCCCTGGTCGGCATGCGCAACGCCGCGCCCGGCAGCCCGCCGATCGGTTCGCTGCTGGACTACGCGGCGTTCTTCTGGGCGGAGCTGCTGGTCGCGGTCGGCCTGACCATGGTCGTGGTGCGGGGCGCCCGGATCGAGGGCGGGCACAAGGAGTAGCCCGGGCGCACGTGTCCGGCGGCCCGGCCACTCGGCTCAGGGGGTCAGAGGTTCAGGGGTTCGGAGGCCCGGAGGCTCAGGGGTTCAGGCGTCGGGCACGACCACCGTCAGTGACGTCTCCTGGAGCCGGAAGCCCAGCGACTCGTAGACCCGGCGGGCCGGGTTGCCCTCGGACACCACCAGCGTCACGTCGGCGAGCCCGCGCTCGGCGGCGTCCCCGACGGCGCGGCGCAGCAGGTCGGCGCCGAGGCCGCGGTAGCCGCGCTCCGGGTGGCGGAAGACGTCGCCGATCCAGGGCAGGCCGTCGCGGTCGGTGAGGATCAGCCCGGCGACCACGCGGTCCTCGGCGTCCACGGCGAGCAGGCTGGACGGCAGCACCGGGCCGATGACCTCGCCCTCCAGCAGCGGGGTGATCCGCTCGGCCACCACCCGGGCGTCCTCGCCCGGGTAGAAGTCGACGTGGTCGGGGGCGAAGGCGGCCCGCCAGGCCTCGTACAGCTCCTCGGGCGCGCGGTCGCAGGGCACCGCCCGCAGGCCCTCGCGCAGCGGCGTCCCGGCCCAGTCGGCGGGCGGGGGGTCGGCGCGCAGGTCGCGGCGGAAGGTGTGGGCGTGCCGCAGCACCCGCGCGCCGTGCGCCACCAGCTCCTGCCCGAGCCCGGGCGGGCCGGAGACCACCCAGCCGGGCAGCTCGGCCCGGACGAACGCGGCGGCGTCCACCGACTCGTCCAGGACCTCCAGCAGGTCGGCCCAGGGCCGGCCCTCCCGCTCGTCCAGCAGGTAGCGCAGCACCGGCTCGCCGTCGGCACCCCGCCTGACCACCCAGTCCTCGGCCATGGCCCACCCCACAATCGCGTGA
The DNA here is from genome assembly GCF_042802075.1 of Kitasatospora sp. NPDC057518. NCBI lineage: Bacteria > Bacillati > Actinomycetota > Actinomycetes > Kitasatosporales > Streptomycetaceae > Kitasatospora > Kitasatospora sp. NPDC057518. The sequence continues at coordinate 22,993 of NZ_JBHVEU010000001.1, read as the reverse complement.
TCGTTCGTCGGCGGCCATGTTCACCGAGGCCCCGCCGTCCGGCAACCGGTTATTTCCGGCCACCACCGCGTCGGGCCGGCACCGCATCGGGCAGCCACCGGGTCAGGCCACCACCGCCGCCCGGACGCAGAGCACGTCCGGCAGGTGGGAGACCAGCAGGGACCAGCTCTCGCCCTCGTCCCGGCTGCCGTACACGTCGCCGGTCCGGTTGCCGAAGTAGATCCCGGCCGGGTCGGCGTCGTCGGTGCGCAGGGCGTCGCGCAGCACGATGCCGTAGTGGTCCTCGCCGGGCAGGCCGTGGGCGAGCTGCTGCCAGCTGGTGCCGGCGTCGGTGGTGCGGAAGACCCGGCAGCGGCGGCCGGGCGGGATGCGGTCGTCCGAGCCGCCGAGCGGGAAGACGTAGGCGGTGTCGGCCCGGCGGGGGTGGGCGGCCACGGCGAAGCCGAACTCGGCGGGCAGGCCGTCCACGATCGAGCGCCAGCTCGCGCCCCAGTCGTCGCTGCGGTAGACGCCGCCGTGGTTCTGGAGGTAGAGCCGGTCCGGGTGGACCGGGTCCGGGGCGATCTTGTGCACGCACTGGCCGAACTCCGGGTACTGGCTCTCCTCCGGGAGGAACTCGGCGCGCAGGCCGGTGTTGGAGGGCTGCCAGCTGTCGCCGCCGTCCTTGCTGCGGTAGACGCCGCCGCTGGAGACGGCGACCAGCAGCCGCTGCGGGTCACGCGGGTCGGTCAGGATCGTGTGCAGGCCCTGGCCGCCGTAGCCGGCGCCCCACTGCGGCCGCTGCGGGTGGTTCCAGAGCGCCTCGACCAGGGCGAAGGTCTCGCCGCCGTCGGTGGAGCGGAACAGCGCGGCGGGCTCGGTGCCCGCGTAGACGACGCCGGGGGCCTCCGCCCCGGCGGGCTGGAGCTGCCAGACCCGGGTGAGCGAGGCGCCGGTGGACTCCGGGAAGCGGATGGCCGGCCGCGGGGGCTCGTACCAGCTCGCGCCGAGGTCGTCGGAGCGCCAGATCGACGGCCCCCAGTGGCTGCTGTCGGCGCCGGCCAGCACTCTGGTCCGGCCGTCGCGGCGGTCGACGGAGACGGAGTAGATCGCGTTCATCGGGAAGTGCGGCCCGCTGAACTCCCACGTCAGCCGGTCGCGGCTGCGGCCGAGAAAGAGGCCCTTCTCGGTTCCGACGGCCAACAGCACCTCGGTCATGTCTCACACCACCTGGTCACGAGCAACGGCCCCCCGGGACGGCCCCCGAGTGCCAGTGTCCCGCCGTCCACCGGTGGTCACATCTCGCCGCGCCGACCGCCCGGGGGCCGTCCGTGCCGGGGGTGCCGTTACCCCCGGCAGTCCTCCAGCAGCCGCAGCCAGACCTCGCTGATCGTCGGGTACGAGGGCACCGCGTGCCAGAGCCGGTCGATCGGCACCTCGCCGACCACCGCGACGGTCGCCGAGTGCAGCAGTTCGGCGACCCCGGGGCCGACCAGGCAGGCGCCGACGATCACCTGCCGGTCCAGGTCGAAGACCACCCGGGCCCGGCCGCGGTAGTCGTCGGCGTACAGCGAGGCCCCGGCGACGGAGTCGATCTCGTGGTCGACGGTCCGCACCCGCAGTCCGGCGGCCTCGGCGGCGGCCCGGGTCAGGCCGACGGCGGCGACCTCGGGCTGGGTGAACACCACCTGGGGCGCGCCCGCCAGGTCGGCGGACGCGGAGTGCGCGCCCCAGCGCGAGGTGTCCAGCGGGCGCCCCTCGGCGCGGGCGGCGATCGCCGCGCCGGTGATCCGGGCCTGGTACTTGCCCTGGTGGGTGAGCAGCGCCCGGCGGTTGACGTCCCCGACGGCGTAGAGCCACGCGCCGTCCACACCCTCCGCGCCGTCCACGCCGAGCACCGTGCAGCTGTCGTCCACCTCCAGCCAGCCGCCCGGCTTCAGGCCGACCTGCTCCAGCCCGATGTCGGCGGTGCGCGGGGCCCGGCCGGTCGCGTACAGCACCTCGTCGACGGTCAGCGTCCCGGTCCCGCCCTGGCCGTCCCCGTGCTGGCCGTCCCCGCCCTTTCCGTCCCCGTTCCGGCCGTCCCGGGCGGCGAGGGTGAGGGTCACCGGCCCGGAGCCGTCCACCCGCTCCAGCGCGGTGACCTCGGTGCCGAAGCGGAGGTCCACCCCGGCCGCCCGCAGGCCCTCCGCGACCAGCTCGCCCGCGAACGGCTCCATCCGCGGCAGCAGCCCGTCACCGCGGACCAGCAGCACCACCTCGGAGCCGAGCGCCCGCCAGGCGGCGGCCATCTCCACCCCGACCACCCCGCCGCCGACCACCGCCAGCCGCCCGGGGACGGTCTGCGACCCGGTCGCCTCCCGGTTGGTCCACGGGTGGGCCTCGGCGAGCCCCGGCACGTGCGCGGGCAGCACCGGGCGGCTGCCGGTGCACACCGCGACGGCGTGCCGGGCGGTGAGCACCCGCTCGCTGCCGTCCTCGGCCTCCACCGTCACCGTCCGCACCCCGGCCAGCCGGCCGTGGCCGCGCACCAGCTCGATGCCGGTGTCCCGCAGCCACTCCACCTGGCCGTCGTCCTTCCAGTCGGAGGTGAAGGAGTTCCGCCGGGCCAGCACCGCGGCCGGGTCCAGCCGCCGGTCGCCGACCGCCTCCCGGGAGCCGGCCACCGCGCGGGCGTCGGCCAGCGCGGCCACCGGCCGCAGCAGCGCCTTGCTCGGCATGCAGGCCCAGTACGAGCACTCGCCGCCGACCAGCTCGGCCTCCACGATCACGGTGCGCAGCCCGGCGGCGACCGTCCGGTCGGCCACGTTCTCGCCGGTCGGACCGGCCCCCAGGACGATGACGTCGTACTCCTCGGCGGTGCTGGTCATGCCCTGTCCTCCGTCGTCTCGATGGCCGCCCCGGCCCGCCGGGCGGGGGCGGCGGGCGTGCGCCCACGGGTGTCGAGCGGCCTGTCGCGCCCGACCCCGGGCCCGCCGCTGCCGCCTGCGGTTCCGTACCCGAGCGTGACCCGGACCGCCCACCGCGGCCACTTCTCGCGCCGGTCGCGCGAGCGCGGGACGCGTGGGGCGAGAAGGGAGCGCGGGGTGAGCGGGGCGCGGGAGCCGAGCCGGGCACGCCGCGGGCCGGCCGGCCCCGGACCGCCGTCCGGCCGGAACTCCGGCACGGCGTCCGGCGGTTCGGTCCGGCTGGGCTGCTCGCGCACGGGTGCTCGCTCCTCGCTCGGGTACGGCGTGGGCCCCATCCTGCCGGTCCGGGCGCGGTTGCGCGACGGACGGACACGCCGAGGGCGCCGTGGGGCGCACCACCGGGCACGGACAGGACAGGGCGGGAAGCCGGACCGGCGGGTTCAGAGCGCGGCGAGCTCCGCCAGCAACGCCGCCGTGTCGGCCGGGCGGGAGAACATCGGCCAGTGCCCGGTGGGCAGTTCGCGCAGCTCCCAGTTCGGCCCGGACATCCCGGCGAAGTACGGGTGCCCGGCGGCGATCAGCTCGCGCACCTGGGAGAGCGGGAAGGAGCAGGAGACCAGCGCCTGGGGCAGCGCGGCCCCGGCGCCGGTCAGCCGCAGCCGGTCCCGGAACGCCCCGGCCGGGTGCGGGGTGGAGCGGGAGCGGATGGACGCGAGGGCGGCCTCGTCCAGCCCCGCCGTGCTCGTGCCCTGCTCGCCCAGGTACTCCCAGGACGGCAGCGGGAGGCGGCCGTCGACCACCGAGGCCTCGGCCGTCTTCTGGTAGTCGGGCTGCCAGAGGTCGTACACCGACGAGCCGTCGATCAGCGGGCCGCTGTCCAGGTAGACCACCCGGCGGATCCGCTCCGGCATCCGGTCCGCGAGCCCGCCCACCGGGGCGCAGGCGCCGCTGTGGGCGACCACGACGACATCCGACAGGTCCTCCCGGACCAGTAGTCCGGCGAGGTCGGCGATGTGGTCCTCCAGGCCGAACTCGCCCTCCTCGCCCGCGCGTTCGCCCACTCCGGGCAGGCTGACGGCGTACACCCGGTGCCCGGCCGCGCGCAGCGGCGCGGCCACCTCGTCCCAGGCCCAGGCGCCGATCCAGAATCCGGGGACCAGTACGAACGTGCTCATGGCGGATCGCTCCTTCGTCGGTGGGAAGTCCGGGGAGGCCGCGACGAGCCGTGGACGTCTCGACGGGCGGCCCGCGAGGGGCTCCGTCGAGGCGGGGCCTCCTCCACCGCCGACTCTAGGATCGGATCCGGACAGAAGTCGCCCGGATTTCCGCCGAGGAAGGGAGTGCGCGCGATGGAACACCCGGTCAGCCGCGTCCTCGCCCTGCTGGAACTGCTCCAGGACCGCCCCGGCCTGACCGGCGCCGACCTGGCCGCCCGGCTCGACGTGGACGAGCGCACCGTCCGCCGCTACGTCGCCCGGCTGACCGAACTCGGCATCCCCGTCGAGGCCGACCGCGGCCGCTACGGGGGCTACCGCCTGCGGCCCGGCTACCGGCTGCCGCCGCTGATGCTCACCCCGGACGAGGCCGCCTCCGTCGTGCTCGGCCTGCTGGCCGGCCGCAGCTCCGGCCTGTCGGTGGGGGAGGAGGCCACCGGGACGGCCCTCGCCAAGATCCAGCGGGTGCTGCCGCAGCCGCTGCGCGAGCGCGTGGCGGCCGTCGAACAGACCCTCGGACTGACCGCCACCCCCGCCACCGGCCCCGGCCCGGCCGCCGCCGCGCTGTTCACCCTGGCCGAGGCGGCCCGCCGCCGTCGCCGGGTGCGGCTCGCCTACCGGGACCGGGAGGACCGGCCCAGCGAACGCGAATTCGACCCGTACGGGCTGGTCTTCCACTCCGGGCGCTGGTACACCACCGGGCTCGACCACCGCAGCGGCGAGCCGCGCACCTTCCGGCTGGACCGGATCACCCGGGTCGAACAGGGCGAGGCGGGCTTCGAGCCGCCGGAGGACTACGACCCGGTCCAGCGGGTCGTGGAGTCACTGGCCTGCGCGCCCTGGCGGCACCGGGTGGAGGTCGAACTGCGGACCACCCTCGCCGAGGCCCGCCGCCGACTGCCGCCCGCCGTCGGCACGCTCACCGAACTCGCCGAGGACCGGGTGCTGCTGCGGGCCCGGGCGCAGAACCTGGACGGCGTCGCGGTGCTGCTGGCCGGCCTCGGGTGGCCGTTCACCGTCCGGGAACCCGCCGCACTGCGCGCCGAGGTGCGGGCGCTCGCGGACCGGCTCGCCGCCTGGGGTGCCGAGCCGTCGTGACGGCGGGTGCGGCGGCGGACGGCTCTGGGGAGCGGGCATGCCGAGGGCCCGGGGAGCTTCGACTCCCCGGGCCTTGGGGCCTGTCTTCGGACGTCCGGATCAGGCCTGGCCGCCGGCCGCCCGCTCCTCGGCGACCTTGCGCTTCACCTCGGTCATGTCCAGCTCGCGGGCCTGGCCGATCAGGTCCTCGAACACCGCCTCCGGCAGCGCACCGGGCTGCGAGAAGACCAGCACGCCCTCACGGATGATCGCCAGCGTCGGGATCGACTGGATGTCGAACGCGGCCGCCAGCTCCTGCTGCGCCTCGGTGTCCACCTTGGCGAAGACCAGGTCCGAGTGGCGCTCGGCGGCCTTCTCGTACACCGGGGCGAACTGGCGGCACGGCCCGCACCACCCGGCCCAGAAGTCGATGAAGACGAAGTCCTTGCCCTCCGGGCCCGGGACGATCTCGTCGAAGTTCTCCTTGGTCAGCTCGACCGTGTTGCTCATCTCGTGATTCCTTCCCTTCCGGACGTGGCGGTTCAGGCCATGTGCCCGCCACAACCGTCCCGGTCGACGGGGTATTCCGGCGGCGTTCCGGCGGTTGCCGGAGCCAGGGAGTGAGCAGCCGGCGGCCGCCGCCCGTACGGAAGGGTGTCCGGTCCGTTCCGACCCCTTCCCCCCGAGGGAGGCACCCCATGCGCAGCACACTCCGCACCCGGCGGACGCTCGCGCTGACCGCGTCCGGCATCGCGGCGGCCGCCCTGATCGCCGGCTGCGGATCGTCCGGCGGCTCCTCCGGTCCGTCGAGCAGCCCGAGCGGTCCGGGTACCCCGGCGGCCGTCACCCTGCAGACCGCCCAGGACCCGAAGCTGGGCACGATCGTCACCGACAGCGCGGGCTTCACGCTCTACCGCTTCGACCAGGACCGGAACAGCCCGCCGGAGTCCTACTGCAACGGCAGCTGCGCCGCCATCTGGCCGCCCGAGCACGCCGACGGCAACGGCAACGTCACGGTGAAGGGCATCGACAGCAAGCTGGTCGGCACCGTCACCCGCGACGACGGCACCAAGCAGGTCACCCTGAACGGCTGGCCGGCCTACCGCTACTCGCCGGACACCAAGCCCGGCGACACCAAGGGCCAGGGCGTGGCCGGCACCTGGTTCGCCCTGACCCCGACCGGCGGCAGGGCGGGCGCCGCGAACTCCGGCCCGATGAACCCGACGCCCGGCACCCCGGCACCCGGCAACCCGACGCCCAGTACCCCGGGCTACTGACCGGTTCCGATGACCGGCTCCGACCGCCCTCGCCCAGGAGGCCCGGGTGCGCAACGATGAAGTGGTGACCGAGGAGCACCCCGTCGGCCGCACCGGCGGCCACGACACGGGGGCGCCGGACGAGGACCTGATGCGCGCCCTGTACCGGGAGCATGCCGGTCCGCTGTTCGGGTTCGTGCTCCACCTGGTCGCCGGGGACCGGCAGCGGGCCGAGGACGTCGTGCAGGAGACCCTGCTCCGCGCCTGGCGCAACATCCACCGGCTCGACCCGGAGGCCGGCTCGCTCCGGCCCTGGCTGGTCACCGTCGCGCGGCGGATCGTGATCGACGGCCACCGCGGCGCCATGGCCCGGCCGCGCGAGGTGGACGCCTCGGCACTGGAGCAGCTGCCCGCCGAGGACGAGATCGACCGGGCGCTGCGGATGATGACCGTCGCGGACGCGCTCGGCGACCTCTCGCCCGTGCACCGGGAGATCATCGTCGAGACCTACCTGAAGGGCCGTACGGCCAACGAGGCGGCCGCCGAACTCGGCATCCCGGCCGGGACGGTGCGCTCGCGGGTGTTCTACGCGCTGCGCTCGCTCAGGCTCGCGCTGGAGGAACGGGGAGTGACATCGTGACCAGGCACCCCGACCGCGACCCCACCCCTGACCCCGACCGGGTGCCTGGTGGCCCGGTGCACGTCGACGCGGGCGCGTACGTCCTCGGCCTGCTGGAACCCGTCGAGCGCGCCGCCTTCGAGCAACACCTCGCCGACTGCCCGCAGTGCGCCGAGCAGGTGACCCAACTCGGCTCGGTGGAGCCGTTGTTGGCCGAGTACGCGGCCACCGCGCGGGCGGCCGGGGCGGACCCGGCCGGTCCCGCTCCGCAGCCCGACTCCCGACTGCTGGACCGGCTGGTCGCCGAGGTCGGCGCCACCCGGCGGCGGGGCCGGGTGCGGCGGCTGGTGCTGGCCCTGGCCGCCACCGCGATGGTGGCGGCCGGCCCCGCCGTCACCGCCGCGGTGCTCACCGCCGACAACACCCCCGCCGTGGTCGCGGTGGCCGAGCAGTTCAGCGCCACCGACCCGGGCACCGGCGCGCACGCGACCGTCGGCCTGGACGGCACCACCTGGGGCACCCAGGTCAGCCTGCAACTCTCCGGCGTCCAGGGCCCGTTGACCTGCAGCCTGGTCGCCGTCTCGCACACCGGCGAGCAGCAGACGGTCACCACCTGGTCCGTCCCGGCGGGCGGCTACGGCAACGGCGGCGGGAGCGGCGACGGCACCGTGCGCACCACCGGCGGCGCGGCCTTCCGACTGGCGGACATCGACCACTTCGAGGTCCGCGTCCAGGACGGCGGCGCGCTACTGGTCGCGATCCCCGTACACCACCCCTGACCCCCAGTGGATCGTGTACGACTCCAACCGCTCCACCCGGGCCTCGCCCCGGACACCCGGCCAGTACGGGCTCGGCTCGCCGCCGCCGGTCATGTGCTCCCGACCCCGGATCCGGCTCCAGCCGGTCCGCAGCGCCGGCTCGAAGCTGTGCCACCGCCCGCAACCGCAGGGCGTCAGCACCCGCGCGCAGCAGCGGCACAGCTCGGCCCGGCCGTGGCCGTGACCGTCGCCGCGGTCGTCGCCGGGGCCGGTCGGGAGCGGCACCGGCGGGCCCTGCTCCCCGCAGGCCGGGCACCCGGGCAGCACGGCACCGTCCAGCAGCGCGTTCTGCCGCCGGACGTAGTCGGGCAGCCGCAACGGCGGGTGCAGGAACGGGTCGTGCTCCCAGGCCGCGTTCGGCGACCCCCACCAGCGCACGTGCCACCAGGCCGTCTCCGGAGGCAGTCGCCGCCCGGCCCGCTTCTGCGCCCGGCGCCGCTCCGCGTACTCCTCGGCCCTGGCCCGCCACAGCTCGCGCGCCTCGTGCAACTCGTCCACCGCGCGGACCAGGGTGTCCGGGTCGGCCTCCAGGAAGCGCGGAATCCGGGCGCTGACGGTGAGGTGGTGGTACGTCGCCCGCAGGCCGTACGGGGCGAAGCGGGTCAGGCAGGTGCGCAGTGCGCTGTGCCGCCGGTACGGCGGGAGCGAGGCGTCGTGCACCCGGGCCCGGTGGGTGTGGAAGCTGGTCATGACGGCGGCTTCAGGTCCGGGTCCAGGTCCAGGGCTCGGGCGAGCGCGGCGGTGACGGCGGCGGCGTGCCCGGGCAGTTGCCGCTCGGCCCAGCCCGCCGCGAGCGCGAGGAAGTCGCGCAGGTCCCGCTCGACTCCGGCGAGCAGCCGGCGCAGTTCGTCCACCGGCAACTCGACCACCGGGCCCTCGTCGCCCTCGGCGTCCTGGATCAGCCGGACTACCCGGCCGACGCACTCGGCCCGGGCGTCGGGGTCGTGGCCGAACCAGGCGGTGCCGGACCCGTCCGTGACGTTCAGCCACTCGCGCCAGTCCTCCAGCCCGTTGCAGCAGCCCGGCCTGAAGACGGCGCCGGTGGCGGAGTCGGTCACCACCAGCCCGCCGGGGGCGTACGGGTGCGGCTCGGTCAACAGCGCGTGCAGGAACGCGCCCAACGGGTCCGCCGGCCGGGGACCGCGCCCCTCGGCCTGCCCGGGGTCGGGCTCGACGTCGTTGCAGCCCGCCAGCCGCCACACCACCGTGCCCACCTCGTCCGACGTCAACCGCCCGTCCAGCGCGAGATCCCCGTACGGCCCGAGCTCGGCCGTCGGCCAGAGCGTGAAGCCGTCGGAGGCGAAGATCTCCAGGACCGGTCGCATCGACATCATCCGCCGATCATCCCGAACACACCCCCGCCCCGACCAGCCGTTTTACGCCCCACCCCCGCCCTGGACCCAGCCGGCCTCCGCCACCACCTGCTCGGCCTCGGCCACCCACCTCGCGGCTGCCGTCCAGCCGGCCCGCCCTCCGACCGGCCCCCGCCTGGGCGGTCTGCGCCGTGATGCGGGTGAGTGTGGGCTGGCGGTGTCGGGCGGGGCGCCGCCCCCAATCGACCTCCGCTGCCCGGCGGCCGTCGTTGAGCGGGCCTTCACTATGGTTCGGGTGGCCCTGTCATCCAGCCGATGCCCGCCGCCGTCGCTCGGCCGGCCTGTGCCGCGATGCGGGCCAGTGCGGGCCGGCTGTGTCAGGCAGAACTCCTCCCGACCGGTCTCCACCGCCCGACCAGTCCTTGGTGTTGGGCGGTTGTGCTCGACCGGCTCGCTATCCGACTGGCGTCCGCGAGGCGCTCGGGTGGCTCTGCTGCCCAGCCGGAGCCCTCCGCCGTCGCCCCGGTGGTCGGTGCCGCACTGCGGGCCGGTACGAGCCCACATCGTCGGGCGGCTATGGGTTGGGCGCGCGGGGGCTGTGGGTTGGTGAATGGGTGGGCCAGGTGGACCGGTTGATTGATGGTGGTGGCGGTGAGATGCCCCTCCAGGCGGTCTGCGCCGCGATGCGGGCCAGTGAGGGCCCGCAGGGTCGGGCGGAGTGCCGCTCAATCAGCACGCCACCTGATCGGCTTTTGCCATCCGACCGGCCAGGGGGCTCAGCCAGCCAGCCCGCCGACGCCTGCCGCCGTCGTTTGGACGGCGCGTGTCGGGATGTGGGCCAGTTGCGGGCCTTCGGTTTCGGGCAGAGCTTCTCCCGACCGGCCTCTGCCGTCGGGCGGTTGCCGCTCGACCGACTCGCCGTCCGACTGGCCTTCGCGAGGCGCTCGGGTGGCCACTCCGCCATCGCCTGGGCGGTCTGCGCCGCGATGTGGGTGAGTGTGGGCCCGAAGTGTCAGGCGGGCTGGTTGATGACGGTGGTGGCGAGCGGGGGGATCGGGGGGATCGGGGGGTTGATGGTGGTGGGGCGCTGGTCAGGTGGCCTGGGCTGCGATGCGGGTGAGGACGCGTCCGCAGTGGTGGGCGAAGGCGCGTTGGGAGAGGGGGAGGAGTGGGCCGGCGAGGCGGGCGTACCAGGCGACGGGGCGGCTGAAGGCGGTGACGGAGAAGCGGACTTCGCCGTCGGGGGTGAGTGCGACCAGGAAGGTTTCCTCGCCCTGGGCCAGGTGGCCGGTCCTGGTGCCGTAGGTGAAGCCGTACCGGTCCGGGCCGTCGACCGTGGCCAGGACCCGGTTGGGGGCGCCGGCCCGCAGGGGGCCGAGGCCGATGGCGCAGTGCACGGCGACGCCGGGGGCGGCGCGGTCGGCCGTCGCGTCGATGCGGACGCCCGCGAGCCGGTGCATCCGCCAGTCGAGCAGGGCGGCGCCGGCGGCTTCCAGGGCGGGGCGGCCGTGGCCGATGAGGGCGCTGTGCCGCAGGTGGTTGTAGCCGGCGGGGAGGTGGCCGGTGTGGCTGGCGCCCTGTTCGGGGTAGCTGTAGTCGTTCATCGGGGGGTCTCCGTCGTGTCGGTCCGGGTGGCGTTGGCCCGGTCCGCGGTGATCCGGCGCCAGGCGAGCAGCGCGCAGAGGGCGAAGCCGAGCGCGTTGCCGACGCCGTGGGTGGCGGCCATCCAGGTCAGGGTGGGGTGGGGGAGTCCGGCGGCTCGGCCGAGTGCCCACCACAGGGCGAGCAGCATGGTGAGCGCGAGGACGGCCGAGGAGGCGGCGAGCAGGCGGGCGGTGGTCCGGTCGCCGGTGCGGGGGCGCAGGTCGCGCCAGGTGACCAGGCCGACCAGCCACATTCCGGTGGTCAGGACGGCGGCTCCGGCGAACTGCCACCAGTTGCCGAGGAAGTAGCCGGCCAGTACCAGCAGGGTGCCCGCCGGGACGCTGAGGGCCGCGCAGCGGGCCGGGGCGGAGCCCGGGCGGGCGGCGCGGCAGACCAGTCCGGCGACCAGGGCGGCGGTGAATCCGGCGTAGTGGAAGTGCGGGACGGTGAGCGCCAGGATGTGCGGTTCGAAGCCGAACAGCGGGTAGCCGGAGCGTTCGGCGACCAGGGCGACCCCGGCGACCGAGGGTGCGGCGAGCGCGGTGAGCACCGCGACCTCGGCGGGTGCGAGCGAGCGGGTGCGGGCCAGCCGCAGGGGGGCGTGCAGGGCGACGGCCAGGGTGCCGAGCGCGTAGAGCAGGGCGCAGCCGGTGGCGAGGCCGCCGCCGCGGGGCAGCCAGAGCGAGAGCGCGCCGGGGACGGCGGCGAGCGGCCAGAGCCGGCGGATCCGGGCGAGGCCGGGCTCGTCGACCAGGGCGAGGCCGAGCGGGACGACGGCTCCCATGCCGAGCAGGACCAGCAGGTCGACCAGTTCCGTGGTGCCCGGGCCCATCGCGGACACAGCTGTCGTGAGCGAAGCCATCGTGGACACACCCCCTTGAACGCGTTCAAATAGCTTGCGCCGCCGACTCTACGCGGCTGAGTTGAACGTGTTCAACTCAGTGCCGATGTCGCCCCCCGATGTCGCCCGGACCGGCTGGCCTGGTGTTCACGGTGGGTGCGGCGCACTCTGGAGGGGTAACCGATGGAGGTGATCCGCCATGCAGACTCTGGTCGGTTGGCACATCGAGATGGAGTTCCGCGAAGAGGGGGCACGGACCAGCGCCGCCGCACTGCTGCGGCTGCGCGACGGGAGCGAACTGCGCGCCCACGGCTACAGCAGCCGCCACCCCTCCGACCCGGAACAGCTGAGGGTCGGCGAGGAGATCGCGGGGGCCCGCGCGCTCAACGAGCTCGCCTCGCAGCTGCTCACCAAGGCCCATGCCGAGATCCAGGAGGTCAGTCCGGTCCCGACCCACCCGCTGTCGTGACCTCCGGCCCGCTGCCAGCAGTCGCGTCGAGGTGCCGGAAAGCGTCGAGTGCCGGAGCAGACCTTCTCAAGGCCCCGGCACTCGACGGAGGTTGACGATCAGGCGAGACGATCGGACGGGACGCGACGGCCGGACGCGACGGCCCGTCAGTTGACGCAGTAGGTGGCCGGCGGTAGCCACTCCGGCCCGACCAGCCGCTGTTCCAGTTCGTTCAGCGTGATCCGGATGCCGACCGTCCCGGCCAGCCCCACCCGGAACCGGCTGCGGGCGAGCGCGATCAGCGCCGTCAGGCCGTACTTGTTGATCAGCGAGGTGCGGTAGCGGGCGGTGTCGTCGGCGTCGCAGAGCCGGGCCCGGGCCGGGATCCGGCGGCCGGTGGGGCGCCCGTGGGCGTCGCAGGGGCCGATCAGCACCCGGGGGTGGCGGCGGATCCGTTCGGCCTCGCCGGAGTGGGCCGGGGTCCAGACCCCGAGGGCCGTGCCGTCCTGCACCACCCAGAGCTGTGACTCCAGCCGGCTGCCGTCCTCGCCGAAGGTGGTGAGCAGGAGGTACCTGCTGTCGGCGATCCGGTCGGTCGGGTCGACCTGGTCGGTCCGGTCGCTTCGGTCGGTTCGGTCGTGCACCTGTCCTCCCTGTGCCATCGGGGGGTGCGGGTCAGTGCCCGTGGCCCTCGGTGATCTCGTGGAACTCCTCGGCGGTGGGCTTGGGGATCCGGCCGCCCTCGCCGTGGAACCCGCGGGAGAGCCGGGTCCGGGTGCGGGTGAGCACCCCCGCCGGGCGGGCCACTCCATTCTCGTCCACCGGGGCGGGCAGTTCGAGGGGGCGGGGCTGTTCGTGCGCCGTGAGCCGGTGCAGTTCCCGCGGCGTGAGCCGGGCGTGCACTTCGGTGAACTCGCCGTGCGGCAGGCGCTTGATGACACCCGTCTCGCGGCCGTGCAGCACCTTCTCCCTGTCGCGGCGCTGGAGGCCGAGGCACCAGCGCTTGGTGAGGACGAAGACGGCGACCGGGACGGCGAAGAAGCCGACGCGGGCGGCGTACGTGATGGAGTTGAGCGACAGGTGCAGGTGGGTGGCGATCAGGTCGTTGCCGCCGGCCGCCAGGGCCACCAGGTAGAGGCTGATCCAGGCGGCGCCGAGCGCGGTGCGGACGGGCGCGTTGCGCGGCCGGTCGAGCAGGTGGTGCTCCCGCTTGTCGTCGGTCACCCAGTTCTCGATGAACGGGTAGACGGCGATGGCGCCCAGGACGAGCGGGAACAGCGCGAACGGGATGAGCACCCCGAGGTTGAGGGTGTGCCCCCACAGTCCGATCTCCCAGCCGGGCATGATCCGGATCAGGCCCTCGGCGAAGCCCATGTACCAGTCGGGCTGGGCGTCGGTGGAGACCTGGTCGGGGCGGTACGGGCCGTATGCCCAGATCGGGTTGACGGTCGCGATCGCGGCGACCAGCGCGACGATGCCGAAGACGAGGAAGAAGAACCCGCCGGCCTTGGCCAGGTAGACCGGCATCAGCGGCATGCCGACGACGTTCTTCTCGGTCCTGCCGGGGCCCGCCCACTGGGTGTGCTTGTGGTAGAAGACCAGGATCAGGTGGGCCACCAGCAGGCCGAGCATGATGCCCGGGATCAGCAGCACGTGGATGGTGAAGAACCGCGGCACGATGTCGTGGCCGGGGAACTCCCCGCCGAACAGGAACATCTGGATGTACGTGCCGACCAGCGGCACGGCGAGGATCGAGCCCTCGATGAACCGGATGCCGGTGCCGGAGAGCAGGTCGTCGGGCAGGGAGTAGCCGAAGAAGCCGTCCAGCATGCCGAGGAAGAGCAGCAGGAAGCCGAACACCCAGTTGATCTCGCGGGGCTTGCGGAAGGCGCCGGTGAAGAACACCCGCATCATGTGGACGAACATGGCGGCGACGAAGACGATCGCCGCCCAGTGGTGGATCTGCCGGATCAGCAGGCCGCCGCGCACCTCGAAGCTGATGTCCACGGTGGAGGCGTAGGCCTCCGACATCGGGACGCCCTTGAGCGGCACGTACGAGCCGGCGTAGACCACCTCGCCCATGCTGGGCTTGAAGAACAGCGTCAGCCAGACACCGGTCAGGATGATGATGACGAAGGTGTAGAGGCAGATCTCGCCCAGCATGAAGGACCAGTGGTCCGGGAAGATCTTCCGCAGGTTCGCCCTGGCCAGGGAGTAGATCCCCAGCCGGCCGTCCGCCCAGTCGGCGGCCCGCTGCCCCCGCCCAGGGCTCTGATTCCGGGTCATGTGCACGCACCTTGGTCCGAAGGAAGCGGGGAGGAGTCCCCGGTTCGCACTGGTGCCCACGATAACCGGGGGGTAATCCCCATTTCCATTCGGGGTGGTCGGTGCGCCGGAGGGCGGCGGGTCCTAGACGGTCGGTGGTTCCATCCGGGCGTACGCCTCCGGCGGGATCGGAAAGCGCCTCAGCAACTCCTCCATCCAGGCGGTCGGATGGGTGGCCGGAGCCGCGCCGCCGGGCAGGGCGCGCGCCTTGCGGATGCCGTCGAGCAGCGCCTCCACCGCGGCCTCGGTGGTGTACCGCTCGGAGACCCAGCGGCGGCCCGCCCGCCGCACCTCGTCCTGGCCGGGCAGGTCGAGCAGTTCCAGGGCCCGGTCCGCCAGCCGGTCCGTTTCGAGCTCCGGGATCCGCCACGCGGACGGCGAGTCGAACAGTTCCGCTCCGCCGCCGCCGGCGTAACCGGTCACCAGGCAGCCGCTGGCCATCGCCTCGGCCGGCGGCAGGCCGAAGCCCTCGCCCTCTGGCGCTCCCAGCGCGATGAACACCGAGGTGTCCGACAGTACGCGGGCGACCTCCTCGTGCGGAACCGCGTGGATGTCGTACAGCTCGACGCCCCTGGACCGCGGGTCGGCGTGGAGCAGACGGTGGAGCAGCGTGCTCTCGACGGGGCGCTTGCGGGACATCCACGCGATGCGCCGGACCCGCCCGGTCGACGCCGGCCGGAACAGCCCGGTGTCGACGGTGTTCGGCACCAGGTGCGGTTCGAACCCGGGCAGGGCGCGGCGGAGCATGTCGGCGCCCGCCTTCGAGACCGTCCACAGGGCCGGCCGGGCCGACCAGCCCGGGTACGGGCCGGGGGCGGGGCAGGTCAGGAAGTGGACGTAGTGCCCCTGCGAGTAGACGACCTTGCGGCCGCCGGGCGCCGGGTCGCGGCCCGGGAGCACGCTGACCTCGGGCAGCACGAGGACGTCCTCGGGGCCGAGGTCCAGGGTCATCCCGGACAGCGTCGGCACGTCGTCGTCGAACCACGTGTAGCGGAAGCCCGGTGTGGGCGTCCAGCGGTACGCCTCGACGCCGGCGGCCCGCAACAGCGCGACCTGTTGGTTCAGGACGCGGATGCCGCCCAGCGGGAACTGGAACTCGAACGACGCGTAGACGACTCGGCCGGTCACCGAACCTCCTTGACGAACCAGCGACTTGAGCGGAACAGGGACCCCCGGATCCCCGGACCCACGGACCCCCGGATCCAGGGAACCAGGGAGCCGGGACTACTGCAGGTGCTCCTCGATCTCGGCGATCAGCCCGTCCTCGAAGCGGAAGTAGGTGGTGGCGTGGACCCGGCTGCGGGTGCCGTCCGGCGCCTCCAGCACCAGGACGTGCTGCTGGAGCACCTCGTCGGGCTTGTGGAAGCGGCGCACGACCTCGTACCGCAGGGAGTCGACGGTGGCGAAGAACGCGGCGATCCGCTCCAGCCGGGCGTCGATCGGCCGGGTGCCGTCGCCGTCGTTCTGCCACACCGTGGCGCCGGGGGTGCACAGGGCCCGGAAGCCGGCGAGGTCGCGTGCCTCCAGCAGCCGCAGTCCGGCGTCCACCGTCGCGTCGAGGTCCTGGTCCATGGGCTTCTCCGTTCAGTGCGGGCGGGAAGGGGAGGGGTGCCGGTCGAGCAGGCCGAGGCCGCGCAGGTCGGTGACGTACTTGGTGACGAGGGCGGGGGACAGCCGCGGCACGTCCCGGTCGGGCCCGATCCCGGCCGCCCGGACGGCCTCCCGGAACCGCGGGGCCGGGGCGGGCCGGTCCTCGCCCGGTTGCTCGAAGGCGTGCAGCAGGGGCAGCACCGAGTGGGTGCGCTGCCGTTCCGGCAGGGCCCGGACCGCGGTCGTGAAGCGGGCGAACCAGTCGTCGTAGTCGTCGACGCGCCGGATCGGGTGGCCGTCCTCGACCAGCCAGTCCACGAGGGTGTCCAGGGAGGCGCCGTCGTCGTGCGGGTTCCAGGCGTTGTAGGTGCGGTAGCCGTCCGGGCCCGGGGTGCCCAGCGCGGTGACCGCCTCGGCGAGGAAGTCGACCGGGAGGCCGTCGTACCGCGCGGGCGCGCCGCCGCGGTGGAACGACCGCGGCGCGATCCCGGTGGCCACCAGGCTGAGGACCAGCCGGGTGAACACGTCGGGCACGTTCAGCTGTCCCGGGTAGCTGCTGTGCGCGAGGATCATGCCCGACCGGAACGTGGTGACCGGCAGGCCGTACCGTTCGTGGGCCTCCCGCAGCAGCACCTCGCCCGCCCACTTGCCCGCGGCGTACCCGTCGGCGTAGCCGCGGCCGAGGCGGCGGCGCGGGATCGCCTCCCGGACGTCGGCGTCCTCGTCGAGCGCGGACGGCCCGGCTCCGCCGCGCACGGCCACGGTGGACAGGTAGGTGACGGGCTTGAGCCGTTCGGTGAGCGCCAGCCGGACCAGTTCGGCGGTGCCCGCGACGTTGGGGCCGAACAGCTCGGCGTAGGGCAGCACGTGGTTGACCAGCGCGGCCGGGTGGACGACCAGGTCCACCGACTCGGCCAGCCCGTTCCACACCGCCCGGTCCAGGCCCAGGCGCGGTTCGGCGAGGTCCCCGGCGAGGACCGTCAGCGTGCCGGCGGCCAGTTCCCGGTACCGCCGGGACGCCTCGCCCCCGGCGCCGAAGGCCCGGTCGAGCCGCTCGGCCGCGTCGGCGGGCGTGCGGCCGCGGACGAGGCAGACCAGCCGGCCGCCGGACGGGGCCAGCCGGCGGAGCCACTCCAGGCAGAGGAAGCGGCCGAGGAACCCGTTGGCGCCGGTCAGCAGGACGGTCCGGGGGGACTCCGCGGGGCCGGGCAGGCCCGGCGCGGCGGCCAGGGTCGGGGCGTCGATGAACCGGTCCGGGGTGAGGTCGCGGGCCCGGACCTCGGTCGCGCCGCCGCCGTGCACGGAGGCGGCCGTGGGCCTGCTCCCCGGGGCGGTGCGCCGGGCCTCGACGTACGCCGCCACCCCGGCCAGGTCGGTGGCCGGGCCGAGGACGACGCCGACCGGCACCTCGACGTCCAGGACCTCCTTCAGGAGGGTGGTGAAGGACAGCGCGGAGAGCGAGTCGCCGCCGAGCTCGGTGAACCGCGCGCCGGTGTCCGCGCCGGCGTCGGCCCGGCCCAGGACGGCGCGCACGGCCCGGTTCACGGTCTCCTGGACCGGCCGGTCGGCACCGGTCCGGCGCAGTTCCCGCAGCTGCCGGCCCTGTTCGTCGGCGAGTTCGGCGTAGCGGCGCTCCAGGGCCGCGCCGTAGCGTTCATGGAGCCGGGGGCGCAGCAGCTTGTGGCTGTCGGAGAGCAGGCCGTTGGCCGGGCTGAAGGGCTCCGTCTCGACCAGGAAGTCCCGGGGCACCTCGTACGGGTTGAGCCCGTTCTCCCGGGCGGTGCGCCGCAGTTCCCGGTCGATCAGCAGCTTGAGCGCGGCCGGGTCGCCGTCGGCGCGGGCGATCGCCTCCGGGGTGGGCACCACCACGGCGAGCAGGTGGGAGCGTTCGCTGTTGCCGTACACGAAGACCTGCCGGACCAGCGGGCTGCCGAGGAAGACGCCCTCCAGCCGGGAGACGGTGACGAACTCGCCCTGGGACAGCTTGAGCACGTCCTTGGTGCGGCCGACGTAGACCAGCCGGTCCGGCCCGACCTCGGCCATGATGTCGCCGGTGCGGTAGTAGCCGTCCTCGTCGAAGACGGCGGCGGTGAGCTCGGGCCGGCGGTAGTACCCGGGGATGGCGGCGCTCGTCCTGAGCAGCAGCTCGCCGCGCGGGTGCGGCCGGTCGGTGCGGAAGCAGCCCAGCTCCGGGACGTCGACCAGCTTGTAGTCGAGGACGGGCGGGCGCTGCACCACGGTGTCCAGCAGCACCCCGCCGGCCTCGGTCGAGCCGTACCCGGTGTACAGGTGCAGTCCCAGGCAGGACTCGACGAACTCCGCGACCTCGGCGGACAGCGGCGCCGTCCCGCAGAAGGCCTTCGCCACCCGCCCGCCCAGGACGGTCTCCCGCAGGTGGGCCTTGACGGCCGCGTCGACGTCGCCGGGCTCGCCGGCCCGCCGGTCGAGTTCGCCGCGGTACCGCTGGAAGAGCATGTCGCAGATCCGGGGGACCATGGTCAGCTCGGTGGGCCGGACCAGCGCGATGTCCTCGAACAGGGAGGACAGGTCGCTCCTGGCGGTGAAGCAGCCCAGGCCGCCCCGGGCGAGCGTGCCCAGCACCGACATCCGGCCCGCCTGGTGGCTCTGCGGCATGTAGTGGACGACGACGGACGGCACGTCGGCGGGCCCGTAGACGAATCCCCACCACGCGTTGCGGGCGAGGCGCTGCGGGTACATCGCCCCCTTCGGCGCGCCGGTGCTGCCGGAGGTGTAGAGGAGCAGGGCCAGCGGGTCCTCGCCCGGGGCGGGGACGTGCAGCGGGGGGTCGGGCAGCAGGGCGCCGCGCCCGACCGCGGCGGTGAGCGTGTCGAGCACGGCGGTGCCGCCGGCCTCGGCCAGCCGCCGGGCGGCGGCCTCGACGGCGGCGCGCTCGGCGGGGACCCCGGGGTGGTGGTCGAACACCAGGAGGCGGCGGACCGACGACTGCCCGAGCACCGCGGCGACGGCGGTGTCCAGCCGTTCGACGCTGGTGGCGAGGAGCCGCGGCCCGGTCTCCGCGACGATCGGCGCCAGCTGGGAGAGCGGCGCGCTGGCGTGCAGCGGCACGGAGACCAGGCCCAGGTGGACGCCGGCCAGGTCGACGGTGGCGTGGTCGGTGCTGCTGAAGCCGAGGACGCAGATCCGGTCGCCCGGGGCCAGCCGGTACCCGGGCTCGTGCGCCCAGGCCCCGGCGAGCGCCCGGACGCGCGCCCACAACTCCCCGTAGCTGACGGTGTCGTACCTCGGGAGCAGCCGCCCCGTCGCCTGGTCGCGGGCGCGTTCGCCGAGGGCGGGCCGGTCCCGGTAGGCCGCCATGACGGTCGCCATGATCTCGGCCGGGCTGGTGGCCGGATCGGCGAGCGCCGCCCGTACGGCCTCCGACTGCCCCGTCGCGCCCGGCCCTTCCGACTGCCCCGTCGCGCCCGGACGGTGGCCGGCCCCGGCCGTGGCGGAGCTCACCAGGCGACCGGCAGGGCGTCGGCCCCGCGGATGAGGCGTTCGGTGCGCCAGCTGATCCGCTCGGGCGGGACGGCGAGGTGCAGCCCCGGCAGACGGCGGACCAGGGAGCCGAGCACGGTGCGCAGTTCCATCCGGGCGAGCTGCGCGCCGAGGCAGTGGTGCACGCCGTGCCCGAAGGTGACGTGCGGGGACGCGCTGCGGTGGAAGTCGATGCGGTCGGGCTGCTCGAAGACCTCCGGGTCCCGGTTGGCCAGCCCGAGTTCGGCGACCACGGCGTCGCCGGCGCGGATCTTCTGCCCGCTGAGCTCCAGGTCCTCGACGGCGATCCGGGTGAACCCGGCGGTGGCGCTGATCGGGACGACCCGGGAGAGTTCCTCCACCGCGCCGGGGATCAGGCCGGGATCGGCGACCAGCTCCCGCCACAGCTCGGGGCGGGTCAGCAGGGTGTAGACGAAGTTGCCGATCTGGTTGGCGGTGGCCTCCTGGCCGGCGGAGAGCAGGCTGACCCCGAGGCCGACCAGTTCCTCCTCGGTGAGCGCGTTCTCCTCGCCCTCGACGGAGGCCAGTTCGCCGAGCAGGTCGGCGGTGGGGTGGACCCGGCGTTCGGCGACCAGGCCCGCCAGGTAGTCGTTCAGGTGCCCGCGGTCGCGGGCGGACAGCTCGGGGTCGGAGAGCGTCAGCAGGCCGTCGACCCAGGAGTTGAACCGGTCGCGGTCGGCGAGCGGCACCCCGAGCAGTTCGCAGATCATGGTGACCGGCAGCGGCCAGGTCAGGGCCTTGGTCAGGTCGGCCGGCGAGCCCGACGCGATCATCGCGTCCAGCAGCTCGTCCACGATCTCCTGGGCGCGCGGCCGCAGCGCCTCGACCCGGCGGAGGGTGAACGGGTTGGCCACCCGGCGCCGGAGCCGGGTGTGCTCGGGCGGGTCCATGCTCAGCATCGAGGTGCGGGGGAGGCCGGCCGAGACCGTGCGGGGCACGTGGTCGCCGACCGCCTCGGCGCGGCTGAACCGGGGGTCGGCCAGCACGGCGCGGACGTCGGCGTAGCGGCTGACCAGCCAGGCGTCCCCGCCGAACGGCAGACGGACCCTCAGCACGGGCTGCTCGCCGCAGACCGCGGCCAGCTCCGGGTCGATGTCGAGCCGGTGCGTCGGGCCGAACGGATAGGCGCGGGGCCCGTCGTCCGTCGCGGTCATGTTGTCAGTCCTTCCGGTCCCGGGGGCGGTCACAGTGCCGCGATCCGCCCGCCGTCGATGACGAGGTTGCTGCCGGTGATCCAGGAGGCGCGCGGGGACACCAGGAACCCGACGGCCTCGGCGATGTCCTCGGTGCGCCCGATCCGGCCGAGCGGGATCCCCTCGGCCCAGTCCGCCGTGTCCGTCCCGAGCCCGAGGTAGTCGGCGATCCCGTCCCGGGCCTCGTCCGCGCCCGGCGTCATGACGTTCCCGGGGGAAAGCGCGACGACCCGGATGCCGTCCGGCGCCAGTTCGGTCGCCAGCCCTTTGTGGTAGACCTCCAGGGCGGCTTTCGCGGCGGCGTAGTGCAGGATCACCGGATAGGACGAGACGGTGGCGATCGAGGACATGTGGACGATGACGCCGCCGCCTCCCGAACGCATCGCGGGGACGAGTGCGGAATTGAGCCGGACGGCGGAGAGGAAATTGATGTCGACGGTGTACTGCCAGTCCTTCTCGATGTCCAGTGCGCTCTGGAAGGTCCGACAGCCGCCGGCGTTGTTGACCACGATGTCCACGCCGCCGAGGATTTCCAGCGCGGTGTCGGCGAATTCCCGGACACCGGCCGCCGTGCTGAGGTCGGACGGTACGAAGGCGGATTCGGCCGGGGTGTCCCCGGTCGGTTTGCGCGCGGTGGTGACGACGGTGGCGCCGCTCTCCAGCAGCTTCCGTGCGATGCCGGCGCCGATGCCGCGGCTTCCGCCGGTCACCACCGCCCGCTTTCCGGCCAATTCCCGTTCCATTCCGGTTCCGCCGCCTCTCCCTGGTCGGAAAACCTGTCCGCGACGCCTTTCGGCAGAAGAGACGCTTTTCGGCGTACGGGCGGGTACGGCCCGGTGCCGGTGCGGAAGGGCGGCGCGGAACCACCGCGGACCACTATCCGCGACCCGCTTCGGCAAGGTCAAGAAGATTGTGTCGATGCAGTGCATCGCCTGGCGCGGTGCAGAAAGGCGGTCGGCCGCCGGGCGGGCCGATGCCGCTGGACGCCGGGAACGATAGCCCCGATAATCGTCGAATTGCCGACGCACGGACCTCCGGTATGAGACGGACGGAAACACCGCCGCGGTTCGGCGGGATATCGACCGGGGTGTCCGGCCCGGAATTCAGACGAACTCGGGAGGAACAATGGCGGGCTTGGGAGAGCCGTTCACCGTGGGCGACCTGACGGTCCCGAACCGGATCGTGATGGCGCCGATGACCAGGATGAAGTCCCCCGGAGGGGTGCCGGGCCCGGACGTCGCGGAGTACTACGCCCGCCGTGCGGCCCACCGGGTGGGGCTGATCGTCACGGAGGGCACCTACATCGGCCGCCCCGCCGCCGCGGCCTACGACGGGGTCCCCCACTTCCACGGCGAGGAGGCGCTGGCGGGCTGGTCCCGGGTGGTGTCGCTGGTCCACGCGGCCGGCGGCCGGATCGTCCCGCAGCTGTGGCACACCGGGGTGCAGCGCCCGGGCACCGAACCGCCCGCCGAGGGGCCCTCGGGGATCGGCCTGGACGGCGGCCCGGCCGGGCGGGCCATGAGCCAGCAGGACATCGACGACGCCGTGACCGCGTTCGCGCGCGGCGCCGCGGACGCCGAGCGGCTCGGGTTCGACGGGGTCGAACTGCACGGCGCGCACGGCTACCTGATCGACGACTTCCTGTGGCACGGCACCAACCGCCGCACCGACCGCTACGGCGGCGACCCGGCCTCCCGGGCCCGCTTCGCGGCCGAGGTGGTGCAGGCCGTCCGGGCGGCGGTGAGCCCCGGGTTCCCGGTCCTCTTCCGGCTCTCCCAGTGGAAGGTCGGCCGCTACGACGCCCGGATCGCGGAGAGCCCGGAGGAGCTGGAGCAGCTGCTGACCCCGCTGGCCGAGGCGGGGGTCGACGCCTTCCACGCGTCCACCCGCCGCTACTGGCTGCCCGAGTTCGAGGGCAGCGACCTCAACCTGGCGGGCTGGGCGCGCAAGCTCACCGGCAGGGCCGCCGTGACGGTCGGTTCGGTCGGCCTGGACCGCCAGTACGGCGAGGGCGTGTTCACCGACGGCTTCACCCGGCCGGCCGGGCTCACCGGCATCGAGGAGCTGGTCGAGCGGCTGGAACGCGACGAGTTCGACCTGGTCGCGGTCGGCCGGCCGCTGCTGGCCAACCCCGACTGGGCGGAGCGGGCGCTCGGCGGCGGGCTGGCCGGGGCGGTCCCGTACGACCCGTCGGTGCTCGCGACCCTGGTCTGACCACCGGACCGGCTGACCGGCTGACAGAAGGAGG